>NZ_JASJFE010000577.1:0-7203 GCF_030067735.1 Microcystis sp. M53598_WE2
AGATCTCGACCACTATTGCTTACGCGATAACCGAGCTTCGGCGGGTCGTGTTGCCAGAAAAAGTATGGGTCTTGTAGCAAATTAAATTGTATTCAGTGCAGATAGAGCATCAAGGATGAAGGGAAATCCTGTCAGAGAAGCAACCCTCTGGGGGTGTTAACTTCTTAAACAATTCATCTACTTTGACTTCTAACGCGCTTAGGGTGATGGGAGCGTCAATTGATAAATATCCTCTAATTTCTTAAGCTATAATTAAAACTCAATAACTTTAACCAGAGGCGGGGATTGTCTTTTTCTAGCCAGCTTTGGGAGTTTTTTAACCATTGGGAAAACCAGGGACCCAAAAGCAGATTTTTGACTCCATCAAGGCTAAAATCGAGATAGGAACCCAACCAACGAATTAAATCCTGACTGCCAGCCATTTCTGCTATCCATAACAGTAAAGCGGGGTTTTTTCTGGCCGCTTTAATTGCTAAACGGCTAAAGGTCAACCAATCGGTTTTATCCTTAATAAAAGTTTCGGAAATCTCCGGCGGTTCGTCGGCCAATAAACCGAAAAATGTGTTTAACATGGCGTTAATTCTTTGGGGTGGTAAGGTTTTTCCCGTGGGAACCATCATTCCTTTAGAAAATAACCAAGTTACCGCCACATTACTTTGATAGGCCCGCACGTTTTCTAGGTCTTTAGCTGTTAGTAAATCGTGTTTCAAGGCCAGAGCCAAAAGATGGGTTAAGCGCTCTAAATTACGCACCAAAGAACCGAACCCAGTAAAAATTAAGGGTGATTGCAGGGAGGCGGCATCACCGATGGCTAAAATGCGATCAAAGGAGACAATTCGATCTTTTTTTCCTGTGCTAAAATGCCCCGGTATATAACCAAAGGTTGGTTTTTTCCAAGTTAATTTTTCTGGGTCACACTGTCGATATTCGGGCAAAATAGTAAAGAAATCTTCGTACATTTCCAACAGAGAACCGGGGTTATCGGGATGGACTTGATGATAGTGAAATAGATAGAAGGTTAATTCTCTTCCTTCCCCCGGAAATAATTCCCAAATTAATTGCCTACCTTTAGAAATATCGCCATGGGAATTTAAGACATCGCCATAGTGAGAATCCCACACCACCGGATCGAATCCTTCTACTACTGCCCCCACCGTCGGACAGACACTATCAAAGGCACGCACTCCGTTTAATTGCCAGGCAATGGGGGAGGCGGAACCCATAGCATCAATCAATAAACGGCCTTTTATCTGTTGAATTTCTCCACCATGATTAAGGGTGACAGTAACACTATTAGCAGTAATATCAGCCTTAATAAATTCGGTTTGATCGAGAATTTTACCGCCATAATCCTGTATTTTTTTACCGCAGGATTGCAGCAATTTATCGGAATTAATGGCGATATTTAAAACCGTGGGAGTATGGAGAATTTCGGCTTTCAGATGGGGGGGATTATTGCCATCAAAAAACTTATTAAAGCCATCGATGTATTCTTGGAAGATTAATTCCTCGAATTCTTCGGCAGTAAATAAGCCTAAATTAATTAAACTTTGAAACTCCGATCGAGAGATATTCCATTCCCGATTCATTCGTCCGAAAGGTAGTCTTTCTACTAAGAGGACTCGATAACCTAATTTGGCCATCTGTGCGGCGTGAATTGCCCCCAAGGCACCACCAATATAAATTAAGTCGTAGGCGATGGGATGCTCATTTTCCTCACTGCTAGAGAAAATTACCGGCCGCGGTTGTTGGGGATTTTTGGCACTGTCGCGCCAACGTTTTTCCCACCAGTACAAACGTTCTAAATCTGCCTCCCCTTGGGGCATTTTGCGGAAGTAGTGAACCGTTAGGGGATAGTCCGCTTCTAAATCTGTAAAAATTGAGTGATTTTTTTGATCGATGTTGGGTATCGTGCTATACTGCGGCGGAAAACGCTTTTGTAAAGCTCGATCGAGCTGCCGAGTCAGAGATGTTTCTTGAGAATGCGATCGCTCACCCCAGCGGAAAACTTTTAAATAAGTAGTCCGTTGCAGCGTCCAGACAAAGATCGACAATTCGATCGCCTCCGATAAGCGCAATCTCACCCCGTTAGGTGTATTTGTCTTGACACCGCTTGCGGGTTGCCAATCGGATTGTAACCACTGACAAACGGCGATCGAGTCGGGAGTCGGAATTTCTCTGTAAAGTATCTCTCTCATCTTGATTTAGCTATTACACCTAAAAATCGTCTGATTACGCTAGACTACACAAAAAGTTTTCTGAAAAAAGTTTAAAAAACTTTACATACCTAGATTAATACACAGCCAGGACCATCTGATTATGAATTATCCCATCCCGACTACCCCCGAAGAAATTGCCGCCCTCCGACAGCGCCCCGTGGACGAGGAGATGATCGCTGCCGTGATTGCGGGAATCATTAGAATGGCCCGCGCCCAGGGTCAATCTCTCGATGATCTGACTGAAGAAATTCTCGCAGAAGACCCGATTTTAGATCAAGTGCAACGACGTTGGTTAAGTCAGCTTTTGACTAATGCTTGGCAAAATTTAGCTGAATGGGTGTAATTGAGCGATGGAATGGCTAACAATCACTCTCGCTGGTGTTTTGACCCTGTTAACTCCCGCAGGGGCAATTATCGATACGGTTTTAGCCCATACCCTTCGCTCCCAAGTCCAAAAAGTGGAACAATTAGCCGTCAGGGTCGATAATACTCCCAATTATCAGGCTCTGCAAGGCAAAATCGATCGAGTTCGCATTTCTGCGCGGGGAATTTATCCCCTTGCTGATGTTCGCATTGAGAAGATCGAGCTAGAAACTGAGCCAATTAGCCTCGATTTGCGGCGATTACAGCAAAAAAACAGCAGTTTAGCCGCCGCCTTGCGCCGACCGGCTGCGGGGGCATTGCATCTTGTCCTCACGGAAACTAATGTTAATCAAGCTTTACAATCGGCAGCGGTCAAAGAACAAATTCAGACCCTGATTAATAATCTGATTCCCTCTAGGGAAGAATCGAGCAGCACAAAATATCAACTTAGTCAAGCAAATTTTAACTTTCTTAATAATAATCGAGTCGCCCTCAGCCTGCAGCTAGAGACCCAAGGGCCGGACGGCCCCGCAGCCAGTCTCGATCTGAGCCTAGAAGTGGGATTTAAGCTAGTGCAGGGGCGAAAAATCGAGCTTATTGACCCCACAGCCACTCTTAATGGTCGTCGCATCTCCTCGCGCCTCCTCAAGGGGTTTGCCGAGGGTATATCCACCCAGTTAGATTTAAAAAACTTCGAGAAACAAGGAATTATCGCCCGCCTTCTCCAATTGCAGATCGACGATGATAAGCTGAGTATAGCCGCCTTTGGCAGCATTGAACCTCGATCGGGGAACCCCAATTAAATTTAACGGTCGGAAAACAGGAGATCGGAAGTGGGAATTATGAATTATCAATTATGAATTATGAAGTGGGGTGGTGGGGAAGTGGGGAAGTGGGGAGATGGCGAGAATAAAAGCGTTCGACTGCTCACTTAAAACTGATAACTGCTCACTTAAAACTTAAAACTTAAAACTGATAACTGATAACTTAAAACTGATAACTGATAACTGATAACTAATAACTGAATTATGCCTAGTTCTCGCTCTAGTGATAAAATCTCTTTGCCTTGGATAATTGGTATCGGCCTCGCTTTATTTACTGCTGGTGGGGCCACTGCTTGGTTTGCCGTCCATCACCTATCTTTCTCCCAGAAAACCAGCGAAAACCCGATTGAATCTCCCACTCCAGCGCCGATAAGTCAATCACCAATTGTTGAACCGGTTTCTCCCGGTCCAGTGGAGACAAGTCCAACAGCAACTCCTGCAGCTATTCCTGTTAGGGAAACTCGACAGGTTTATTGGTTAAAAGTGACTGATACGGGTAATCAATTAGTCAGCCAAGAAATTACCGTTCAAAAAGCGGATAGCGGCGAGGGAGAGTTAACAGCAGTATTGCAAACTCTATTAGCTGGTCCAAGTAATCCTCAGGATATGACTACTATTCCCGCCGGGACTAAATTACTTGATTTAAAAGTAGATAAAACGGGAATTAAGATTAATCTCTCGCGGGAGTTTGGCAATGATGATGGCCCTGATATGTTGATCGGTCGTTTGGCACAAATCATCTATACTACTACCACCAGGGATCCCAATGCCAAAGTCTGGATTCAAGTGGAAGGAAAACCCCTAGAATTACTAGGAGAAGGCCACGGTATTGAAGTTGCCCAACCGATGACTCGTAAGTTTTTTGAGGAGAATTATCAATTGTAATTTGTCCGCGCATTTCAATTGTTTGTTGCGATAGCGAATTGAGATTAACTAGGGGGATTAGTGGGGGGATAGGGAAAAAAAATCGGATAGGGAATTTTAATTCCTTCTTGCTGATAGCGTCGGTGTAGGAGTTTTATAAATTCGTGTTTAATGGTGAGATGTTGAAAAAATTCTTCTTCTACCACCTTGAGATAAACTGTTAGCACAATGCTATAGTAATCGAGTTTACCATAAAGAATCAAGGGTTTATAGTTACCGAGGTGAGGTTGCAATAACTGAGCGATTTCTTGCATAACTTCTAGGGTAACTTTTTCGACTTTTTCTAAGTCACTATCGTAACTAATGCCCACTTCCACGGGAATCAGTAGGGAGTGATCTGGTAAACTATAGTTACGGAAACTAGAAGAAATGATCTGAGCATTGGGAATAACCAAAAGATTATTGGTAATTTCTTCGATGACTGTGCATCTTAAATCCACATCTCGCACATAACCAGCTTCTCCCGTTTTCAGTTCAATATAATCTCCCGGTCTAACTTTTTTAGAAGTGATAATATTAATCCCTGACATTAAATTAGCTAGGGTATTTTGGAGAGCTAAACCGAGGGAAACACCCCCAATACCAAAGGCAGTAAGCATGGGAGTTATCGAAATACCAATCGAGCTTAAAATCAGCAAAAAACCGCAGCTAAAAATCAGAACTTTGGCGAGAAATTCAAATAGGGAAGTTAGGGAAGAAATGCCATCATCTCCCGTGGTATAAACTCGTAATATTTCCACGGATAATTGAGCAACAACCCAAGTAGCCGAAGCTAAAAAAGCCACTAGCAGCAATTTTTGGCTCAGGAGAATGAGGGAGGGAAAGAGGGGAAGATTGGGAAGGGAGAGGGCAATATTTAAACCCAAAAGTCCGAACCAAAGTATGCTTAATCCACGAAGGGAACGTAAAACCCCTTCCGAGAAACGCAGGTTTTTTTCTCTGGCAATCGATAAAAGTTGACTGACAACGCGCTGTTCTACGAGCCATCCCAACAGCAGGAAACTGAGGATGATGGTGATAGGTAAGATAATATAGGGCCAATCTTCCAGTCTGGTTAATAGGTTCATTGCTAGAGGGTTAGAAAAAGATGCAGTTTTGTCTTATATTATTCTCCATTTGCCTATCTCTAGCAGGAGCGGTGGAATTTTGGGGCAAAAAGTTGCAAAATGTAAAGAGAAACTCACCTTTCCTTCGGCGGCCTTCGTGAATAGTCAGTTATTTAAACCAAAATTCGGGCTTTATCGATTCTTAATGGTTATAATCGTGGTTTTGTTCCTGATTAGCACCTATTTAATCACCTTTCATCTGGCTAAGATGTCGGATCCCTACATTAAAGAGGTGTTATCCCTACAAGGTAATGTCAGTCGCGGTTACGAAATCTTTCAAATTAACTGTGCTGCTTGTCACGGTCAGTTTGCTGATGGCATCGTCGGACCGAGTTTAGAGGACGTTTCCCATCGCAAATCGAGAATTAGTCTGATTGAACAGGTAATTAGCGGTAAAACCCCGCCAATGCCCAAATTTCAGCCCGATACTCAAGCTATGGCCGATTTATTGGTTTATTTAGAAAATATTTCAAAAAACTGACTTGAAAGAGGGTGTGGGGTGTGGGGAAGTGGGGAAGTGGGGAATGGGGGAATGGGGAATTTCAACTAAAACCCTAAAACCCTAAAACCCTAAAACCCTAAAACCCCAAAACCCTAACACCCCCCGCAACGCGCACGCAGTGACCACCCCAAAACCCAACCCCTGAGCGACTGATAAATTTTACTTATATAGAAAAATTTTGCTTCTATTTGGGTACGCTAGTAGAGACACTTAACGATAAATACTTATGTCTTGGCATTCCCAAGTTGAACCGGCAATTATCCAAGGGGATTTCTGGCAAGTTAGCCAGTTTTACGAAGAACTGATAGAAAGAGAACCCCTAGAAATTAGTCATTATTGGTATTTAGGATTAGCCTATCTTTTGGAAGCTAGGGAAGAAGAAGCACAAACCACATGGTTATTCGTCCTCAGTCAAGGGGATGAACAGGAGGTGATGCTGTGGACAGCAGATTTAGTCAATATTTTGGATGGGGAAGCGCGCAGACAATTAGAGTTAGGCAATTTAGAAACCAGTTGGTTAATTCGAGGACATATTCGCGAGATTAGTCCCGATAATATTGATAATTTACTGCGGTTTATTTTATTAGCAATTAATTTGAATTATTTCGATAAAGAGCAGTTACAAGCTTGGTTATTTGTTGATGTGTTAAAAACAAATAATTTCCAGATTCTAGAGTTAAGTTTATTGGAAGAAGTTTTAGAAAAATTTCTCGATTATCAGATACCAGAAACCGTCCCCTACTTAGAGGCAATATTTCAATCTCACCGTGAGCGACAAACTTTTATCAAAGTAGTAGAAGCTAAATTACCTTCTCTAGGCATACCATTGGCTATTGATATTATTAATACTTGTTTGGCAGTGGAACCAGGGCAAATTTATCTGTTAGCTGAACTGTATCAATGTTATTTTTATAATCGAGATTTTGCTGCTGCTATGCAAGTAGCTAGTCAATTAAAAACAAGTTGTCAAGGGTTGCCTTCTCAAGCTGTAGCTGATTTTCTTGCTCTTTATGTCAAATTATTTAGTGGTAATTGGGTCGATATTAAGGCAGATGTTGAAGAATATACAGAATCCTTGCAAAAAACCATCGCTAATCGAGAATGTCCCAGATTACTGGATAAACCATCCCTAGCAATTTTATCCCCTCTAGTTTACCTAGAAGATAACCCACGAAAAAACCGTTACATTAGTAATTGTGTTGGTCAACTTTTTCAGGAATATGTTTGCAATAATTCTAACTGTCATTCTCTGCAAAAATCGACTA
>NZ_JASJFE010000273.1:0-1110 GCF_030067735.1 Microcystis sp. M53598_WE2
AGACTAAAAAAGGTGGTAATTTGCAGTAATAACTCTAGAGGGTAATAGAGAATACTAGCACTGATACTGCCCAAAGGGGGATAAATTAAGCCTAAAAAGGCAGTAAAAACTCCTCCTAAACTAATTAGGGTAACTAGGGGAGTTGTGATAATATTAATGGGGATATTATAAAGAGCGATCGAGTTAAACGTAAACATTAATAAAGGCATAGTCCAGAGAGTAGCAGCCAGACTAATAGCTATAGGTTCAGCGATTAAATTAGGGAAATAGTCAATTTTATTTTTCAGCAAAGGAACGGTAATAATTAATCCCAAAGTCGCTAAAAAACTTAACTGAAATCCTAAATCCCAAATCCAGAGAGGTTGCCATAATAATAGAATTGTAGCCGCTAGTAACAGGGATCCTAAACTATTAACTTGTCGATTATAAAGCAGACCGATTAATGCCCCAATTCCCATCAAAATCGCTCGCAGGACTGAAGGTTGTAACCCGGTTAAAGTGCCGTAAATTATTAAGATAGTAAGGGCAATAATAAACTGTTTTTTGGGGGATAAATTGCGAGTAATAGTTAAAACAAATCCTAACAAAATAGCCACATGAAAGCCAGAAGCTGCTAAAATGTGAGCTAATCCAGTTTTAATAAATAAATCAGTTATTTTTGCTGGCAAATTAACCGCTTGTCGTCCGAGGGTAATCGAACTTAATAAAGTCCCTTTTTCTTGGCCTATTCCCTGAATTTGTGCCTCAACAATGCGCTGACGAATCTGCCAAATTCCCCAAGTAGGTGATTTTTTATCGATAATTATTTCCCCTTTTAAACCTGCAAAAGCACCCTGACGCGCTAGATAATTAGCAAAGTCAAAAGCATTGGGATTATTCGCAGGACGGGGACGATAAAGTAATCCTTTAATTGTTATTTCTTGTCCGGGATAAACCTGATTTTCTGCTATATTTGGTAGAGTAACGTAGAGTTTACCCGTGGATTTTTCTGTCGGTAAATTCTTGAGGCTAAATTCTTTTACTTCTAACCAAAATTGTAAATTTTCTCGGCGATTGAGACGAATTTCTGATATAATACTGCCCGTGATTTCAATAGAGTTAACCACATTA
>NZ_JASJFE010000431.1:0-1019 GCF_030067735.1 Microcystis sp. M53598_WE2
TAGAACAATTTTGAGACGTATTATGAGGTGAGACAGCTATAGTTAACTTGCCGTATTTGTCCCCAAAATACTCTAGCCATTGCCTAAAAACAGACCATCCTGCATCGGTTATCGACTTCGCTAAATGACGATTTTTGACCATGCCTTTGATATTTAAGTTTTCATAGACGATTAAGTCGTTAGACTTAACTAAACGGAGTGCCACACTTTTGACAAACTCTTCTCGTTGCCTACTTACTCTTAAATGTTTCCGAGCATATCGCTTTCTAGCTTTGTGATAATTACGAGATTGTTTTTTACCCTTACGGTATTTCTTTGACTTTTTCCTGTTTAATCGGTTTAGTTGTTTTTCAGCTTTTCGATAGTAGTTCGGACAATCAATTTGATGGCCTTCGCTATCTACTAAGAAAAACTTTAATCCGACATCAATCCCAGTGGCTTTCTGGGAAGGTGTTAAAGGCTTAACCGTGTCTCTGGGGTCTAATTTAAGGCAAAACTGCACATAATAACCATCGGCACGATTCAGGATTCTTACCCGTTTAATCTGGTCTGGTTGATAGTAATTAATATCTCTAGAACCAATCAGTTTAAGAGTACCAATACCTTTTTTATCTGTAAAGGTAATATGGCGTTTATCTTTTGATAGCTTCCATCCAGATACTTTATACTCAACGGAACGGGAATGTTTTTTAAACTTAGGGTAGTTTTTCTTTCCTTTAACTTTATTTTGGCAATTATCGTAAAACCGAGTAATTGCCCGCAAGGTTCTTTCTACAGCAGTCTGGCAAGCATGGGAGTTTAAATCATCAACAAATTTAAACTCTTTCCTTAATGCTGTGTTGTATCGAAATAACTCTGTTTTGCCAACACCCTGATTATCCATCCAATAACGCAGGACTTTATTCCGAACAAATTGGGTTGTCCGTATTGCTTCGTTAATGGCTTCTATCTGATTAGGTTTTGGCTTAACTTTGTATTCTAGTACAAACATCTTGACACTGCTCGATCGAGTATCAACA
>NZ_JASJFE010000552.1:0-4765 GCF_030067735.1 Microcystis sp. M53598_WE2
AATTAGCGCTCGCTGGATTGATTTAAAGCCTATAGAAGACTTAGAACCTCATTTTCTTAAAAGAGTTTTGCAAACAGGAGAATGTCTTTATGCGTCCGATGAGTGCCAGTGAATTACAAGAAATCGCCCTTGATATTGCCACTGAAGTTAATAGATTAAATCGGCTAGAAAGCCAAATGCGTTTAGTTCAAGCGGAAATGCTAACCAACCCGGCACTAGCCGATATTTGTGCCGAAAGTTTAGCCCTAAAACTCGATAACTTCTATACAGGATGTGAACGAATTTTTCAAATTATCGCTTCTGAGTTAAATGGTGGCTTACCATCTAGTTATGACTGGCATAGAAGGCTATTAAATCGTATGAGCAAACCTCAAGATTATCGTCCTGCTGTATTACGAGAAGATACCGTGCATAAACTTAATGAATACCTAAGCTTTCGGCACGTTGTTCGCAATATCTACGGTTTTGAATTGGAAAAACAAAAACTAGAAAATCTGGTTAATAACTATTATAATACATGGCGACAAGTCCAAGAAGATATTAATAGTTTTATCCTTTGGTTAAAAACCACAGCAGACAGTCTTAATTAAACCTCAAAGACAAGATTGCTTGTTGAGATGGGGAAAGAGGCAACACCCCCCCCAACCCTACCCGACGTCGGGGGGAGATTTAGCTAATCTAAGGATAGGCGGTTAAAATGCGTCTTAGCCTATTCATAAAAGAACTGATGAGCCGTCAACTTCATTTCACAGTGGTTATTCTGACTTGAGAAAGTTATTAACTTACTTCCGATGATTGCTGTACTTTCTGACCTATTTTTGGTTCCGTCCCTGCCAACAATCTTTTAATATTACCCTGATGACGAACAATCACATAGATTCCCCCCATCAAACTAAATAAAATATAGGGGAGAGGTTGACCCAAAACAACCATTAAAATATTCACCACCAGCGCCCCGATAATCGAACCTAAAGAAACAATCCGGAAAAGTGCCAGAATAACTAAAAAACTCGCCAAAGTTACGCAAGCCACTAGGGGATTCATCACTAATAAAACCCCTAAACTGGTGGCGACGGATTTACCACCACTAAAATTCAAGAAAATCGATTTACTATGACCGATGACTGCACCCAATGCTGCCCCGATAATTAACCAATAATACCAACTTTCTGGGAGAGGATTGACATCAATAAAATATAGTCCTCGTACCAGGGCCACCGCCACCATTCCCTTTAACATATCAATTAATAACACCGTCGCCCCGGCAGTTTTTCCCAGAGTTCTCAACACATTGGTGGCCCCAGTGGAACCGGAACCATAGTCACGAATATCGATACCTTTGCTGTATTTACCGATTAAATAACCCGTGGGAATCGAACCGAGCAGATAGGATAAAAGTAAGATAGTAAGACTGATAAGAATCGGAATAAGCATAAATTAACCCCAATTTTTAGCAAGAGCGAGCGCCGTTATCAGTGTATCAGCCCGAAGACAAAAAACCACTCACAGGGAACCATAGACGGGAATTGCCGCCCCGCGCAAGTCTTTCGCCCCTTCCCCTGCCAGAAAACAGATCACCTCGGCTAGAGATTGGGGACTTACCCAGTCCTTGGCATTTGCCTCTCCCATCGCTTCCCGGTTGCCCGGAGTATCGATAATGCTGGGCAAAACCACGTTAGCGGTAATATTAGTCTGTTTGGTTTCTTCTGCGATCGCTTGAGTTAAAGCCACTACCGCCGCTTTCGAGGCACAATAGGCGGCCAAATTTGCCCCCGGTTGTACGGCACCACGAGAACCGATAGTGACGATACGACCATAATTATGAAGTTTCATCGAGCGTAAACAGTGTTTACACAGTAAAAAAGTGCTATGGAGGTTTAAATCGAACATTTTTAGCCAATCTTCATAACTAAACTCCTCCGTCGCCCCCATGGTAAAACCCCCGACTAGATGAATTAAGACATCGACCCGACCGAGATCATCAATTAATCTAGCCACGGCAGTTTCTTGGGTTAAATCCACCCTGACAAAGCGAATACGCTCAAATTCCGCCGCACTCAGCCGAGATTTCAGACGACCTACCTCCCTTTCCTCCCGATAGGTCATGGTTAGATGACCGCCATGGTGTAAAACCGCCGGAGTGACTCCTAAACCCAGTCCTCCCGTACCGCCGGTCAGCAATACCCGTTTATCTTTCATATTGATTGATATATAATCGATCGCTCCAATTATAGATGATTTAACCGGGCAATTAGGCAATATTACAGCCTTTCTCGCCGGGCTAGGATTCCTTCATCGCTTGTTTTTTCTCCGCCTTGAGGTCGCGACTGCTGGCGGCGGCAATTTCCGCATCCATCAGGGTGCGTCCGGTGGCCGCCAGATAGACATCATCGAGACTAGGACGGGATTGGGCCATGCTGAACACGGGTAATCCCGATTCGGCTAGGGTTTGTTCAATTTTGCTTAAAGGATTGCTATTCGCCCTCACGATGAGATTAAGGGAGTTACCCTGGACGGTATTAACGATCACTTCCTCGACAAAAGGCAGACGGGATAATAACTCTTTCGCTTTTAGGGCTTCTTCCTCTGGGGAAAATTCTCGCACTTTTAGGGTAATGCGATCGCCGCCCAGTTGCTCCTTCAGTTGTGAGGGGGTACCGCGAGCGATGACGATACCATTGTCG
Source organism: Microcystis sp. M53598_WE2 (assembly GCF_030067735.1). Classification (NCBI taxonomy): domain Bacteria; kingdom Bacillati; phylum Cyanobacteriota; class Cyanophyceae; order Chroococcales; family Microcystaceae; genus Microcystis; species Microcystis sp. M53598_WE2. Next base: position 2,685 of record NZ_JASJFE010000552.1, read on the forward strand.
ATAATTGCCAAGTTATCGGCCAAAGCGTCGATTTCTTCGAGATAATGACTGGTAATTAATACACTGGTTCCAGCCGCCCGCAATTGTCGCAGAAAATCCCAGACAATCAAACGACTTTCGATATCGAGTCCCACAGTCGGTTCATCCAGCACCAAAACTTCTGGCTGATGCAGTAATCCCGCCGCTAAATCCAGCCGTTTTTTGATGCCGCCGGAATAGGTTCCTGTTTTTTTGTCGGCGTATTCCTCTAATCCTAAAAGATTTATTAATTCTTTGATGCGATCTCTTGACTTTTGAGCGGGAATGTGATATAGAGCCGCTTGTAGTTGCAACAGTTCCCGGCCCGTGAGCATTTTATCAAGGGCGACTTCTTGGGCAACGTAACCCAGGCGTTTACGGGCGGATTTGGGGTTATTCAGGGCATCGACACCCCCCACCTCGATTTTGCCGGCATCGGGTTTAGCAAGGGTACAAAGACAGCGAATCGTGGTGGTTTTCCCCGCACCATTGGGACCGAGTAAACCGAAGATTTCTGCCGCTGCCACGGTAAAGGAGATATCTTTAACCGCTGCTGTCTGACCGTAGGATTTTTTTAACTTTTCGATCGCCACCGCAAGGGTCATAAGCTGATTTTCGCCCACTTGAGCGAGACAATTTTTTTGTTAACTTTCTCGGTCTATTTTAACCCAGATTCCCCACTGCAAAATCTGGTATTGTAAATCTGACCTCCTCACCGCGCTCTCCGTGGCGGTGATGACCGACAGATCAAATGTTGAGAGGGTGGCACTCGTTGACAATCCCTAGATTAATCCCTACTGATTGCCCGTTATTGGGAAGGGTTTCCAGTTTAATCTCAACGACAAGGCGTAAAAAATAGCGGTCTGTTGCATCTTCAATTACCGTAACCGATCAAGGTTCCGAAGAGATCAACAAAAGCCGTCGTGAAACTACGGGGTTTTCAAGCCAATTTTTCGATAACTTCTCCTTTTTACGGAAGTTTGTTGCCTCTCAACCTGGAAAATATTCAGCCAGTTTTAAGCTGGTAGATCTTAGCCTTTCTTGGGGAGAGTCAGGAATTTTCAATCTAGATTTTCAAACAGTTCCCGAACCATCAAATCTGATTGCCTTAATACTGTTTGGGTCAATTTTATTAACTCGATCGAGGAGTAAAAACTAAAACCAATCGGTTTTGGAGAGAGCCAACTTATCTCCAAAACCGCTCTAGATCGAGATCGGCTTTGTTGAAATGGAAAACAGAGATTATTCCCTAAAAAACCAGCAACTTTTTTGACTATAATAACGACAAGATTATCGGTATAGTTTTAGACTATCCTAGGATAAGCCCTATCTCGATCGCAGTATATATTTTTGACATCCTCGCCGCCGTAAAACGGACGGCGATTCCCAAACCTCACGATTTGAGTTTCTGCTTCTTTCCCGAAGGATTTTTCGCACCTGCCTTAACAGATTTACTCTGTTCTGGTCTTATGGTCGCTCTACAGACTGACACCGCAAGCCCTGCGGCCAAAATATTTTTACTGGCGTTAATATCTCGGTCGTGGTGAGTCCCACAGTCTGGACAGTCCCATCCTCGAACATTTAACGGCATTTTCTCAGCAATATGCCCGCAATTACTACATCTTTTAGAGCTAGGAAACCATCTATCTATTTCGATGTAGTTTCTCCCATACCAACGGCATTTATAGGCTAATTGTCGGGTGATTTCACCCCAGCTTACATCAGATATTGCCTGAGATAATTTCGGGTTTTTGACCATATTCTTAACGGCTAAATTCTCAACCACAATCGTTTGGTTTTCACGAACTAATTGAGTGGTTAGCTTGTGTAAATGGTCTTTCCTGCTATCGGTGATTTGAGCGTGAATTTTGGCTAATTTGATTCTTGCCTTTTCTCGATTCTTTGAGCCTTTCTGTTTTCTAGAAAGGCTTTTTTGGGCCTTTCGCAGTCTCCGATAATGCTTGTTAAAATGCTTGGGATTAGACACTTTATCGCCATCGCTGGTAATCACAAGGCTACTAATTCCTAAGTCAATTCCAATGGCTTTATCTGTTACTGGTAAT
>NZ_JASJFE010000078.1:0-1152 GCF_030067735.1 Microcystis sp. M53598_WE2
CATCTGGGTATTCAGTTAATACGGCTTCAATTTCGCCAATTTCAATACGAAACCCTCGAATTTTAACTTGATTATCAATGCGTCCTAAAAACTCTATATTTCCATCGGGTAAATAACGAGCTAAATCTCCAGTTTTATAGAAACGTTGATATTCTGATGAATTAAAAGCATGAGTAATAAATTTTTCACGGGTTAAATCATCGCGATTGAGATAACCTTTGGCCAAACCTAAACCTCCAATTAACAGTTCTCCTGGTATTCCAATGGGGACTTGTTGCAAATAGCGATCACAAATATAAACCTGTGTATTTGTAATCGGTTTACCAATGGCAACAGAATGAATTTGAGCAATTTTATGAATGAAATTGGGATTAAAAACTGTGCTGGTTATCGTCGCTTCTGTCGGACCATAAGCATTCAACCAAGTGATATCTTCTCGTTGACTATTTGATAGTATTTTTTGCCATAATATTAATCGCTCTGGTAATACTTCTTCACTTCCTGTAATCACTAAGCGTAGGGTTTCAGGTAAGGTTATTAAAGTTTGAGATAAATCTAATACCCATTCATGCCAATAAGTAGCCGGAAGATTAATGACTGTTAAACACTTTTGCTGAATAAATTGAGTAAAATCAGCTAAAGAAGGGAACATTAATGCAGGACGCATAACTAAAGTTGCACCCGTTAAAAAAGTTGGATAAATTTCTTCAGCAGCTACATCAAAGGTAAAAGAAGCAAATTGTAAAATTCGATCACGACTTGTTAAATCATAGACTTTAATGATTCCTAAACTATGATTAACTAAACTTTGATGTTCAATCATAACCCCTTTAGGAGTGCCTGTTGAACCAGAGGTATAAATAATATAAGCTAAATTATTTGGCTGAATAGGGTTAACTAAATTGTTTTGGCTTTGACTAACAATTAAGTTTTCTTCAGTATCCAGACAAACCACTTCTGCTTGATGATCACGGAATAAATTAACCAAGGTATTTTGAGTAATTAATACCGAGACTTGAGCATCATTTAAGATATAGTTTAAACGCTCTTGGGGATAATTGGGAGCTAGAACAAGATAAGCAGCACCGGTTTTAAGAATTGCCAAAAAACTGATAATAATAGATACAGATTGTTCTAAACAAATTCCCACTA
>NZ_JASJFE010000857.1:0-1743 GCF_030067735.1 Microcystis sp. M53598_WE2
ACCAGCGATGGCGATAAAGTGTCTAATCCTGAGCATTTTAAAAAGTATTATCGGAGACTGCGAAGAGCATCTAAAAGTCTTTCTCGAAAACAGAAAGGGTCAAAAAATCGGGAAAAAGCGAGAATCAAAGTAGCCAAGATTCACGCTCGAATCACCGATAGCAGAAAAGACCATTTACATAAGCTAACCACTCAATTAGTTCGTGAAAACCAAACGGTTGTGGTTGAGAATTTAGCCGTCAAGAATATGGTCAAAAACCCCAAGTTATCTCAGGCAATATCTGATGTAAGTTGGGGAGAAATCACTCGACAATTAGCCTATAAATGCCGTTGGTATGGCAGAAATTACATCGAAATAGATAGATGGTTTCCTAGCTCTAAAAGATGTAGTAATTGCGGGCATATTGCTGAGAAAATGCCGTTAAATGTTCGAGAATGGGACTGTCCAGACTGTGGGACTCACCATGACCGAGATATTAACGCCAGTAAAAATATTTTGGCCGCAGGGCTTGCGGTGTCAGTCTGTAGAGCGACCATAAGACCAGAACAGAGTAAAACTGGGGCGGCAGGTGCGAAAAATCCTTCGGGAAAGAAGCAGAAACCCAAATCGTGAGGTTTGGGAATCGCCGTCCGTTTTACGGCGGCGAGGATGTCAATACAGTCCCATTAAGATTCTCAGTCTGTCTTCAACCAATGCCAGGGTTTCTGAGGATACAGTTCCCCATCGCTTCTCAAGTCGTTCTACTGAGATTGATCTTACGTCCTCGCACTTGATAAAACTTGGCATTTTCACTCCTCCCTCTGGGGGTTCCACTTTTATGTGAAAAGGGATTCCTTTGTCTTTAGAAGTTACTGGCAAAACAACAACTAAGCCAGATGCACCCTGATTAAACAGGTCTGCTGAAATCACTAAACATGGACGCTTACCAGCCTGTTCATGCCCCCTTACTGGATTAAGATCTGCTAGCCATATTTCTCCTCTGGTAATTTCTGCCACTACCCTTCTACTCCATCAGCGAGAGTTTGCTCCCATGTCTGCCTTTCAGAAATTTCCTCTTGCCATAAAGTCTCATTCTTCCTTAAGGCGGCGAAGGCTTCATTCGCTTGAACTAGAAAAACATATCTGCGATAATTTTCGATGGCTTTGTCTAATACTGTTGGGAGCGTATCCCCAGAGGAGTCAACGAGTGCTAACAGCGTTTTGTGAGCAGCCTCACTAATGCTAATTTTTAATTCAGGCATACTTTTCTCTCGTAGCTTGTCTAGGGCTATTGTAGCCAATTGTGTAAGGGCTAACAACCCGGTTGGAGCGGACAGTTGAGAGGCTTTTCGTTGATCGCTATGGTCGATCTGCTGCCGCTCAACCAGAACGTTAGACCGTAGAGATATTGAGTCTTTGCAACTACTTCAGCTCCTCTAATTAGTTTTTATTGCTTCGTTCTATGGCGGTTCTCACACCTGTGTGGCACATTTAAACCTTTGCTGATTAAGCTTTTTAACATCGATAATGTACCTCTTGTGAACAGGAAACGCTATAAAAACTGATTATTTATTCTCCCTTTTGCCTTTTGCCTCTCCTGATATGTAGCCTATACTCAACGGATTTAGTATTAGATAACACCTGTGAATAACGGAGTCGGAGAAGAATTTTTTTCGCCCAATGTCGAAACACTTTCAACTGATGGCGTTTGCTGGGTAAACGCAGTATATAGACAAATCGACGCATTATATCGGCTAATCTACC
>NZ_JASJFE010000668.1:0-2554 GCF_030067735.1 Microcystis sp. M53598_WE2
ACCACCTGAAAATCGATAAAACCCCACACCCCACACCCCACACCCCCCACCCTGCCACCACCGAAAAGCTTTTTGCCGCAAACCCTACTTAGATAGCTGATGGCAAAAAAAAACAAAGCTAATAGTTAGTAACTAAAAAAAAGATGTATCTACTTGACAAAATAAAAAACGGAACCTTGGTATTGATCGGTTACTTATTATCGCCCCTGTGTTGGTGGAACGATCTAATTTTTAATCTGCCGATCGCCTACGGTTTCGGTCGTTTAATTGCTTGCTTGCACGCCGATTTTTTTCTACCAGCGGCCATGGTTGGTTATTGGTTATCTAATCTTGTGGGAATTCTGCTAATGCAATTCGGGACGAAAGAATTAATCGGTGGAGAGAAAGAAGAACGCAATTGGCAAAAAGAATTAAGAAATGGATTACTTTCCTCGACAGTTTACACTTTAGTTATTCTGGGCCTAATTCATTTTCAGGTATTAGAAATGCCCCTGTTATCCTCGATCGCCACTTTTTCCCCGTGATTCCCAAAACTTACTTAAACAATAGCTTAATTTTCTTGGTTATCTTGTTAACATCGCTAACTTTTACGGATTTAGCGATCGCTATTCGCCAGCAGCCGCAAGGATTTGCTTGGGAAAAATCGCTGCTGCTATCTATTCATCAAACTGCTAATTTAAACCTAAACTTTTTGGCCATAAAACTAACGGGATTAGGCACTTATTGGGGAGTGGCTCCGATACTAACAATTTCACTGCTGATTTTTGCCCTAAAAAAATACTGGTATGGGTTCGCTTATCTCCTTGTGACCATGGCGGGAGGTTGGGCAATTAGTTATAATCTCAAGATTCTTTTTCATCGAAACCGCCCGCAATTTTGGCAGTTATTTTATCCCTTACCCGATGATTTTGCCTTCCCTAGCGGTCATGCTTTATTTAGTTCCCTATTAGTGGTTTCTTTACTGATCCTATCTTGGAGAAAGCGGTGGTTTTTAGGGGTAGTTTTACTGGGGATTCCCTTCCTCTTAGTTATTGCTTGGACCCGTCTTTATTTAGGAGTTCACTTTCCTAGCGATATCCTTGCCGCTTGGCTTTTAGCGATCGCTTGGTCCCTCTTAGTTCATCTCTGGTGGCGACAGTTATTAGAGACACCCAAGGCGATCAACACCCAAGAGGAAACTAATAATTAGTTGATCGACTTGCTGCCCCAAAAAAATATCACGTTATACCTAAATTTTTGGAGAAAGCTAATCAAAGCCCTATAGTAATTATCGTTTGATATTCGTCGCTGACACTGAATCATGAAACCAAAAATGCCTAAAGGGAAGGGTCTATCCCTGGGACGGTTTCAAAGCCGTCCCCTTGCTTTTCTCACTTTAGTTCTTCTCTGCATTTTAACCTTTACCTTAGCCCCGTCATCGCCCCTGATGGCCACGTCTAAATCTGAGACTAAGATAGACTTTGTATCGCCGGCGTGGGTAGCACAAAATCTCAACGATCCGAAGTTAAAAATTCTCGATGTGCGGATTAATCCTTTGGAATATATCACCGGTCATTTACCAAAAGCGGTGAATATAGCCGACAATAATTTTCGTGGTCCAAACGGATTTTTACCGGTTCAATATTGGCAAGAGGATAAAATTGGCAGTCTCTTTGCCGCCGCGGGAATCACTAATGGCGATCGAGTGGTAGTATATTCCGATGGTCGCGATGTCTTGGGGGCAACCATGGTCGCCTATTTATTAGAGCGATCGGGTTTCCGAGATGTGGCCGTCTTAGATGGTGGTTTTAAGGGTTATAAGGGTTCTGAACAAAAGGTAACTAAAGAATTCCCTAAATATCAACCCGGGAGCTTTACTGTCCGTGATAATCCCTCGATTCGGGTGACTTTGGCAGAAGTAGAGAAATTGATCGGCAAACCCGATGTGGTTTTTATCGATCCTAGACCGGAAGAACTTTTTCAGGGGAAACAGGATATCTGGCTGAGAAATGGTCATATTCCGGGGGCGAAAAATATACCCTGGCCGACTTTTACGGAAGCGAATAATCCCGATGAATCTCTAAAAAATCCCCATAAATTGAAATCTTTAGACGAAATCAGGAAGATTCTTGCCCAACGCAACATCAAGCCCTCCGATAATATTATTGTCAGTTGCAGTACGGGACGGGAAGCGACTTTACAGTATGTTGTCCTCAAACATCTGCTCGGTTATCCCAAGGTGCGAATTTATGAGGGTTCTTGGACAGAGTACAGTACCACAGATCTGCCCGTCGCTACCGGGCCAGAAAAAGCAGTCTAAAGTCAAGTTTGTCGGTTTATACTCGTTGTGTTTAACCATCTTGCCCAAGATGGTTTTTTTGTTGGGGTGGGTTCCCGAGGACGACCAAGTGAGGGTTTGCTGAATAAATCTAAAAATCTTGTTGGATAAGGTTTTTAGACTTTTTTTCTCTCAAAAATTGCCGACCATTGGAGTGATTGGGGGGAAAATTCAGGTACTTTTTCCCTGAAAATTAGGTAGTTGACCACCTGAAAATCGATAAAACCCCACTTCCCC
>NZ_JASJFE010000951.1:0-1925 GCF_030067735.1 Microcystis sp. M53598_WE2
GAGTTCCACAGTGATTAAAGAGCTAGACCGTATTACTGTTAATCCACAAATATGTCTTGGACAGCCAACGATTCGAGGAATGCGTATCACTGTGGGATTTGTTCTGAAACTGTTGGCTAGTCAGTTATCTATTCAGGAAGTTTTAGAGGCTTATCCAGAGTTAGAAGAGGAAGATATTCGTCAGGCTATTAATTATGCAGCTTGGGCTGTATCCGATTATATCGTTAGCTTCACTTCGGCATGATTTCTTATTCCGAGGCTCTGCCTTGGAACACCATATCTAAGGCTCTACCTTAAACCAGTATTCAGGTAGAAACTGAAGGGAGCGTTCCCCGGTAGAATATGGGAACGGGATAAAATTGTCAAATCCATATCTTCTCGTGCATCGATTAAAATATAGTTATTAATTAATATCCATCTCACAACAATTTAAATCATGAAAGGTATTCAGTATATTGTCGATGAAACAGGAGAAAAAACAGCAGTTGTTATCGATCTAAAAGAATGGGGTCAACTGTGGAATGAGTTTTATCAAAATTTACTTGATCGCTCTCCCGTAAACGAAGACTGGATAAATCGATCGCCTTTTCGAGAAAAATTAGATCAAGCTCTCCCATGGAATGCTAATCATCCACCGCAGTTATCAGATCTAGAATCCCTAGAGAGCAAACTCGAAAATTATGAGTGAGGTTTTACTTGATTTATCAATAATAATCTAGAGAACTTTTAGAGGAAATACAAATGCTAGAAATTACCAAAAACTATGTATTAGACAAAGATCAAAAGCCGATTGCCGTTCAGATTCCCATTGCTGAATTTGAAAAAATCGAAGAAATCCTTGAGGATTACGGACTGGGAAAACTCATCGAAGAAGTTGAAAATGATCAAATCCTAGACCAAGAAAAAGACTGGCAATACTGCCCGCATATACTGTAAAATCTATTTTATAGAAGTCTATAAAGAAGTTGGCTAAATTACAATATAAATGCCTTATTTAAATCCCAATGCGACAATCCCACCAGCTAAATTAACCCGGTATTTGCTAGTTTTACAACCCAAAGATGATAAATCAAGCTTTCTGGCACAAGCAGGATATAATTTAGACAACTGGCAGGTATTGGAACAAGATTTAAGACGTATTCTTCTCAACGAGGCCACCTTAAATAAACAAACAAAGTTCGGTGATATTTATGAAATTAAAGGACTTTTACAAGGGGTCAACGGGATAAACTTACGAGTCTCTACCTATTGGATTATCGACTCACTTACGAAAGAAACAAGATTTGTGACTTTATTACCAGATTAAAAGAGTTAGACTATGAAATTTGATATGTTTTCCGAAGTTCAATTAACCGAAGATTTGCCAGAATCTAATTTGTCTCGTGGCACTCACGCGATTATCGTGGATTATTGTCCTCGACCCGAAGGCCAAGAGGATGGCTATGTTTTAGAAGTGTTAAATAATCAGGGAAAAGCCTATACAGTTATCGCTGTAGAAGTTTCCAAGATTGAATCAATTCAAAATCTTAAACAGGATGAATTTCAAATAATATAATTCTGTTATTCTTCGCTGTGATTTCCTAGAAAACTGAGGTTCAAGAAGCGTAACCCACCATCCTTTTTTTATGTATGTCCCCAGGGATGACGACTGTTTTCAGTTTGTTACTCTCAAGCGCCAATGAAATATTTACCGTCCGCTCTTTGGTGAAAGTTGAATAAGTTAAAATCAAAGAGAATATCCCTATCGCTACAATCTCAACTATCGATGAATTTACTTAAAGATAAGCAGAAAATTCGTTTTGTTGACCTTTTTTGTGGTTTGGGAGGGTTTCGAGTCGCAATTGAACGAGTTTGTCGCCAAAAAAACTTAGAATCTGATTGTGTTTTTTCCTGTGATATAGATAAAGACGCTCGGGCAATTTATC
>NZ_JASJFE010001002.1:0-1261 GCF_030067735.1 Microcystis sp. M53598_WE2
CGAACTTCTCTAGGGAGAAATTCGCCTTAATTTCCAGAAATTCTGAATTTATTAATTAGGCACGAGCTTCGAGACGACCATAGAAAATGCCGCGAATTTTCACTTCTTCAGCATCTTTTGCCCCTAAATCGGTGTCGGAAGGCTGTTCACTTTCAAAAACACCAGCAAACTCGCCGGTAGAAGCGTCAACTTTAGTTACCTGTAAAGACATAGTACCTTTACCCAGTTCCGTCGCTTTGACGTTAGCACGCTGGAAATCTTGACTATCAGCACTAGCGGGTAAAGCGACAGCGTTATCATAACCCGTCACCACACCCCGACCTTTGGGATCTAAGAAACCAGCGCCACGATAGGAGGGAACTTTAAAGTCGCCTTCAAAATCCGTGGAACTATTAATCGAGTTAAATCCGGCTTCGGTTTTGCCAGTGAAACCTTTGATGGTAAAGAACAAGGGAACTCTTTCACCTCCGGGTAATTGTACGGTAACGGGTTGGAAATCGATACCGTCTTCTTCCTTGAGGGTTAAAACACCGTCTTCGCCTACGGTTAAACTCGCTGTCATCTGTTCTAAACTGGTGGTATCTCTGGTTAGGAGTTTACCCGGTATAAAGGTGGCTGCTTCCCGCTTATTAACGGGTTCACCCTTGACAAAATATTCTTGGGGTTCTAAGCATAAATCTGTCACCACATAACTTTCGCCGCGTTCTAAGGGGAGAGTACCCCGGGTGAACTCGGAAATCTGCGGACATTTGTTAGCTAATCCCGTGTTTAAAATTTCATCATAGGTTAGCTCGTTTCTATTCAGGACGGCACTAGGCGCGTCGCTACAAGCTGTCAACACCCCTAAGCACAAGGCTAAAAAGGCAACTAACAAGGCACGAAATCTCATCTATGTCAACCTCTCTTTGTCAATCTTTACAATTACTACCCTTGATCCATAGCCTGATGAATTATCGAATCGGTCGGGCCAATTCACCGAAACTCAGTTTATCAAAGATCAGTGACCATTGAGAAGATGGGAGACAGGGGACGGCAGGCAGGGGATAGGAGTCAGGAGATAGGAGTCAGGAGACGGGAGGCAGCCGGCAAGAGGCAGGAGGCAAGAGGCAACAGTAAAGAGATTGGAGGAGATTCGGCTAATCGAAGAATAAGCAGTTTAAATACGTCTTAGCTTAGGAGTCAGTCCCGATGAAAAAATTTTCACCACCACAGATGAAAGAGGTTTCCTTCCCCACACCCCACACCCCACACCCTACACCCC
>NZ_JASJFE010000423.1:0-1998 GCF_030067735.1 Microcystis sp. M53598_WE2
AGGAATCTACAGAACGGGGTGATATGCCGAAAGTTTCCATATATTCCTACTTTGGTTATTCGGAAAGTTTCTGTATAATTAATGGTTAGCTGGCCCCGTAATATCACGATGTATCTGATTAGGAGCGATGTTATGGGACTTAGTGAAAATTTTTTACAGCCAGCATTGTCAGATGATTTTTACTGGCTCAACGAGCCGACGCATTATCGTTTGGGTAATGGCTTGGAAATTTCTACAGATGAAAAAACTGATTTTTGGCAAAACACGCACTATGGTTTTCAAAGAGATGATGGGCATTGCTTATTGATGCGACAAGTTGGGGATTTTTCCCTAATGACCCAAGTAGAATTTCAGCCTCGGGAAAAATATGATCAATGTGGCCTAATGGTGCGGATTGACAGTCAGAATTGGATAAAAGTTTCCACGGAATATGAAAGCGAACAAGCTAGTCGGCTTGGTTCTGTGGTGACCAATTTGGGATATTCTGATTGGGCAACGCAAGACATTGCTTCAGGATACCGCGAAATGTGGTATCGCATCAGTAAACGGGGGAGCGATTTTCTGCTAGAGAATTCTTATGATGGGCAGGCTTGGCTGCAAATGCGGATCACACACTTACACAAGATAGCCGACGATTGCCAAATCGGAGTGTATGCCTGCAGCCCGATAGGCAAAGCGTTTCGCTGTTGTTTCAAAACCTTGGAAATCTCAGACAATCAGTGGCTGGCAATACCAGAAGCCAGCTAATAACTGTATGCACCCGACTGGCACTTATGCGCCTTAACGCCTGACTTGTTGTGGTTCACGGCTTGTCTGTCTTATGCTAGAGTTTCATAATTACCCAAAGCTAATGAGGCAAAAAATAATGGACAAAAATAAGCCAGAAGAAGTTCAAGAGGCAATGATTTCAGTGGGAGTAGGTACAGCGATTGGAGCTAGTGCATCGGCAGTAGTTGGGGGTATGGGACTGGCTGTAGGAGGAACTGCTCTAGGAGTCGGTATGGCTCCAGTAGCAGCGGCAGGAGCAGTGGTCGGCACAGCAGTTTACGGAACCAAAAAAGCAATAGAAGAACAAGACGCAACGGCAATTGGAGCAGCGGCAATTGGTGCGGGTGCTGGAGCCGGCATATCAGCATTGGTTGGAGGTATGGGATTAGCAGTAGGGGGGACGGCAGTTGCAGTTACAATGGCTCCCGTAGCGGCAGTAGGAGCAGTAATTGGTTTAGCTGGATATGGTATCTCTAAATTATTCACTGAGTAAGAATGGCTAAACGGAAAAGACAGTCCCCCAATGCTGCTCAAAAATTAGTAAGAGGAGCAATTCGGGACTTTATTAATCAGCTTAATGGCATAGTTATTGAGCCGGAGATAAATACTCCTGTAAAGGGGACAGAGGCTTGGTATCGGGACAAACTGGCTGGGGAATTAGGAGGAAAAACCGAGGTTTACATTGATAAGGTAGGTAGAATAGATGTCTTAACTAATACGGAAATAATTGAAGTTAAAAATACAAAAGGCTGGAAATCAGCGATTGGGCAAATCAAGAGTTATGGACAGTATTATCCTAAGCATAAAATGAGAGTTCACCTATTTGGGAAATTGACTGAGAGTAAACTGGAAACTATTCAGAGAGTATGTAACCTAGAAGGCATAACTCTAACTTGGGAATAGTATGATCGCCGATCTGGTAGGATGCGTTCCTTAATGCGGGTCCTACCGCTGCAGCGATCGATTTTAAGGAAACCGAACATCCTTACCTGTTACTATGAAAGGGTATAATAAGTTTACTTAGGGTCTGCTGAAAAAGCTTTTCCTGGGGGCAGGGTGTGGGGTGTGGGGTGTGGGGTGTGGGGTTTTATCGATTTTGAGGGGGTCAATTACCTAATTTTCAGGGAAAAAGTACCTGAATTTCCCCCTGATCACTCCCATATCTGGTACTTTTGGATTTCAAAAAAGTCTAAAAGTCTTATCCAGCAAGGTTTTTAGATTTATTCAGCC
>NZ_JASJFE010000893.1:0-1483 GCF_030067735.1 Microcystis sp. M53598_WE2
CCCCACACCCCACACCCCACACCCCACTTCCCCACTTCCCACTCCCCCACTTCCCTATCACCCCACTTCCCTATCACCCCACTTCCTTACCAAAAAAATAGTAGGGATAACCCAACTAAACTATTATGTATAGTTTGTTAAAGTAACAACTAGACTTAAACTTTATTTATAAATTGCCAGCAGAACCATAGCCCCCTATGCCCACTGATTACTACGAAATTCTAGGTGTCTCGCGAGATGCCGGTAAAGAAGACATCAAACGCGCCTATCGTCGTCTCGCCCGAAAATACCATCCCGATGTTAACAAAGAACCAGGAGCCGAGGAACACTTCAAAGAAATTAACCGCGCCTACGAAATTCTCTCGGAACCAGAAACCCGCAATCGTTATGACCGCTTTGGTGAAGCTGGGGTTTCTGGGGGCGCTGCCGGTTTTGATCCCGACAATATGGGCGGTTTCGCCGATATCTTTGAGACAATCTTTAGTGGTTTCGGGGGCATGGGCGGCCAAGCAACCGCCCGCCGACGCACAGGCCCTACCCGGGGCGAGGATTTACGTCTCGATTTTAGACTAAAATTCCGCGAGGCTGTCTTTGGCGGCGAAAAGGAAATCCGTATCCGTCATCTGGAAACCTGTCAAACCTGTAAAGGCAGTGGGGCCAGACCAGGAACCAGTTCCCGCACTTGTACTACTTGCAGTGGTACTGGTCAGGTGCGTCGCGCCACCCGTACTCCCTTCGGTACTTTTGCTCAAGTTTCGGTCTGTCCCACCTGTGACGGTGCTGGAGAGGTGATCGAGGAAAAATGCGATGTTTGCGGCGGTTCCGGACGCAGACAGGAAACCAAAAAACTGAAAATTACCATCCCCGCGGGGGTTGACAACGGCATGAAATTGCGCGTTGCCCGGGAAGGAGACGCCGGACTTAAAGGCGGGCCGCCGGGGGATTTATTCGTTTATCTAACCGTGGAAACAGATGCAGAATTTCAACGGGAAGGTAATGATATTAAATCGGATATCACCATTAGCTATATCCAAGCGATTTTAGGATGTACCATCAAAGTTAATACGGTAGATGGCCAAGAAGACCTGACTATCCCTGCCGGTACTCAACCGAACACCGTACTGATTTTAGAAAATAAAGGGGTTCCCAAATTAGGCAATCCCGTCAGCCGCGGTGATCATCGCATTACCGTTAAAATCTCGATTCCTACCCGTGTCACGGGAGAAGAACGGGAATTGCTGGAAAAATTAGCAAAAGTTCGCGGGGAAACCGTGGGGAAAGGCGGCATCGAGGGATTTTTAGGTAATATCTTCCATAAATAGGGCAGGCTGAATAAATCTAAAAATCTTGTCGGATAACGGAGGCAGGGGGCGGTCGGCGGTCGGCAGTATTCAGGAGTCAGGAGTCAGGAGATAGGAGATTATTTTATTTATTCTCCCCACACCCCACACCCCACACCCCACACCCTACACCCCACTTCCCC
>NZ_JASJFE010000276.1:0-1701 GCF_030067735.1 Microcystis sp. M53598_WE2
AACGTTCTAGGGGGGGTCGGAAAACGAGCATCGGTAATCCCCCCGCTTCGGCCGTCCGTTCCACTGTAACCTCGATATCCAACTCGTCGGCCCGTAATCCAGGCACGCGACGCGCTAGGGGGAGAATTGCCTTACTGATGGCGGTGGGTTCGGGTATCGGAAAGGGATCGGGGACGCGAACGGGAGAAGAACGATCGCTCTCGACCGAATCGCGCTTCCGGGAGGTCTGCATCGGGCGATCGATGTTTTCGGGATAGGCAACGGGGAGCGTTGACTCGATCGCTCCGGGGGGAGGGGTTTTTTCACCGCTGCCGGATGACCGGTTATCCTCCTGATCATTAGATGAGGTTGCTTCCGAATGTTCAGGCTGCTCGATCGACCAAGGCGCGATAATTCGATCGAGGTAAGCAGCGCACCAGATCAGTTCTGCCATTTCCCTCTCGTCTTCCCACCAGATGGCTTTCTTCCCTTCCATCTCTCCCCCTACCCTTGCAAGGATTTAAAGAGGGTGTCTAGCAGCTTGCTATCGGGGTCGGTGAGGTCGTTTCCCTGTAGTAACAGATAGACCGCGTTGAGCAGTTGATCGGTGGCTAGTTTGTCTTTGCGTTTGATTCGATCGAGAAATTCCCGGATCAGATTTCTGGCCGGTTCGTCCAATTGATTTAGGCGCTCCGGGGGGAAACGTTGCTCTAGTATCCGATAGAAATCATCCTCGTTGTCGGGTTGTTCGAGTCTTAAACGCAAACATCGACGCAGGAAAGCGGGGGGAAACTCCCGGGCCTCGTTACTGGTCATGAATACTAGGGGGAACTCCTGACAAGACACACAACCTCGATCGATCGGGATTTTTTCCTCGCTGTCGTCCTGTTGACCGCGATAGGGAAGAACCGATTGGTCGCCGGTTTTTAATCGTGTCAGTTCTGGGATCTCAAAAAATCCCTCCTCGAAAATATGGAGGAGATCGTTAGGCATATCGATATCGCTTTTATCGATCTCATCAATTAGCAGCACCGCCGGTCGTCCTGGACGGGATCGATAAAAAGCCATCCCCATGGGGCCTAATCTTAGATAGCTGCCGATATCCGGCTCCTCGTACTCTCCCCCCTCTCCCACTTTCTGTCTTTGTAGGGAAGCTTCCTGTAACCGTCCGATCGCATCGTAGGCATAAAGACCCTCTTTAAGGGTGGTGCGGGAAACGATCGACCAACGGTAGGGGCCGGGTAGTCCCAATTCCCGGGCAACTGCGTAGGCCAGGGAAGTCTTGCCGGCGCCGGGGTTGCCCTCGATCAGTAGGGGACGACGCAAACAGAGGGCAGCATTCACCAATTCCACCGCTTTCTTATCCGCGACGAATCCTAAAGCCCTAGGGTCGATTTTTCCCTGTTTGGGCGGTATTTTCTGCGATTTCGCCGCTTTTGTCCATTCTTCTGGGGATAGGCTAAAACTGCGCCAAGGGGGTGGCGGTGGGATGCGATCGAGGTGTTTTCTTTGTTCTTTGGGTGTGGGTAAACTGTTCGCGCTCAGGGTCAAACCCCGATAGATGCGAAGGTCTTCTGGTTTGGGAACTGGTTTATCGGCCATTGGATTCCACCACTCTCGTGTTTAGAGGTCTCGGTCTCGGGGAGGGTTTGGGGTATAGATCGTCCCAGAAAAGGGCGATTTTTCGCTCGTTTCTGCGTAATTCTTTGATATTATCAGGCC
>NZ_JASJFE010000546.1:0-2440 GCF_030067735.1 Microcystis sp. M53598_WE2
ACTTCCTGAATAGATAACTGACTAGCCAACAGTTTCAGAACAAATCCCACAGTGATACGCATTCCTCGAATCGTTGGCTGTCCAAGACATATTTGTGGATTAACAGTAATACGGTCTAGCTCTTTAATCACTGTGGAACTCCTGAGATAAACTTATTCTGTATTGTTACATACAGCAATGAATCATTATCGCCCTAACTCTTGTGTTGGCAATGAATTGGCAATTAATCAGAATCAATCTATAGCGTTTCGCTCAAGCCAACCTAAGAGGCTGTTGTGTTGACGTTGAAAGCTTTGGTGTGTTCTTCTCGAATTTTATGAATTTCTTCAGCATACTTGAGAGTAAACCCGTAGGATTCCGCAGCCTTTTCCGCAGCAATGCGAGACTTAACTAAATAGTCATGGATAGACGTGCATTCCTCCGATAATCTTGTTTGAGTTTTATCTTTTTCTTGCAAAATCTCTGAGTGGATCATAAGTTATTCTCCTCTTTGAATAGTTCAAGTGGTGTGACAATTTCAGGTGTTGACAAACCAAGGCGGGCATTGATAACGCGAATATGCTTCCGTTTGTTAGCATTCGCTAGGTGGTTGCAATTCCAAGTAACGAGATATTGAATGTCGAAATAGCTGGCATAGGCAAGATGTAGAGCGTCGCCCACAAGAGACCTTGGCATGACATAGTTGGCAAGATAAAACTCGACAACTTGTTCAAGAGCAGAAGTCGGCGGTAGTAAAGGAATCCTCGAAACCAAATGAATAATTTCAGCTTTACGCGGATAGTTTCCGTTGGTTAGTTCTTGAAGCACGGCATCCGAAATATATAAATCATAATAACTGGACATCTCCGACCACCACTTCCTTGTGATTTCGGTAAAAGTTTTTAGAGCTTCACGCTCATCAAAGTAATAACTCGGAACCGTGGAATCCAAGTACACTTTTTCTTTCATGATAATAACTGATCGACAAGACTAAATTAAAGCCTGAAGCAGCGGTATGGTAGCCCCCTCTATTCTACTATCCTATCTCTGTAACGAAGTTGTTGCACTGTCATGCTTGACCTCGATCATCTCTCAGAGCGATCGCACTTGGACTTGATCGCATTGAAACTTCTCCATTTTATCCCAAACATTAGTTGCTTGTTCCGAATCTAGGAGTTGAGCAAGTTTCTGCGCCGCTGCGTGTGAATTAAGCGGCGACGAGAGTAAATATGTTGCTCCTGGCTGTAGGCTTGGCTCCTCGTCCTTACTTATTTCTGCGATCAGAAATTGCATCACCTTCAACTTGTCTGCACGAGGCAGACTTCTCAAAGTAGGGAATAGCTCTGCTATAGTCATCTGGCTTAGAGGATTGCATTACCTTTCCATTTTCTCATAAAGCTATCTATTCACCGTGGAAATTTATCATAACTGAGCCATTTTCGATCCACTATTGTTTCGTTCAACCCCACCTACAAGATCTGCATTTGAGCGTTGGCAATATGTTTACAGTTCCATGTTAACAGATAAAAGTTGCGGACAGTATGCAGGTGATCGGTTACGCTTCGATATACTGGCAATAGGTGGCTGGTTGTGGAATTGGCAGCCCTTCCTCTTGTAAACCATCCAGATGAAATTGAATTGCTTCTTTCATATTTTCTGCGATTTCCTCTAGGGTTTTACCAGTAGTAACACAACCGGGTAAATCGGGAACATAAGCGGAATAGTTATTTTCAGCTTTTTCGATAATAATCGCATAACACACGATTTCTATTCCTCAATTATTTGATTTAATTTTTCCTTGAAAATCGTTTCTATTTCTTTATAGGACATCGTTTGAGGTGCGGGTTCATCGAATTGGAAGTTTACGAACACGCACAGAGTCATCGCTGATAGTAATTGCCGCACCTTCTGTCAGTTCCGTTTCCACAGTCAGTAAAACATCTAGAAGCCTTTGAGCAACTACATCAGGTCTGGCAGAAGATAACCGTAATGTAATCAAGCTAGGCAGTCCATAATTATTGAGGGCTACCAGCAGGGAAAAGTCTAAGTCTTGTGTTAAAATAACTTGACCTTCCACTCTGGCAAGTTCCAAAATCTCCGCGTCGGCAGCAGTGGCAGGTAAAAAGTCTGTAGTGCGTACTATGTCGTAGCCCTGTAACCTTAAAGCCGCAACTGTCAAAGGGGAGATATGAACATCAGCTAGTAAACGCAGACTACTCATGCCGAAGTGAAGCTAACGATATAATCGGATACAGCCCAAGCTGCATAATTAAGAGCCTGACGAATATCTTCCTCCTCTAACTCTGGATAAGCCTCTAAGACTTCCTGAATAGATAACTGACTAGCCAACAGTTTCAGAACAAATCCCACAGTGATACGCATTCCTCGAATCGTTGGCTGTCCAAGACATATTTGTGGATTAACAGTAATACGGTCTAGCTCTTTAATCACTGTGGAACTC
>NZ_JASJFE010000095.1:0-4336 GCF_030067735.1 Microcystis sp. M53598_WE2
TGGTCAATAGGGTAATGAATCAAGTGTTTTTTTCCAAGCGTCTAAAGCCGCCATTTCCTCCTCAGGGTCAACGTCGGCCAACCGCCTGAATCGCCTTTCCCTTTTCTGCTAAATAGCTCCAACGATGTTAGACTCAATTTGCTCAATGATGGCGGCCACATCTTCTTCAGTATCTCGAGGTTGGGTTAATTCCACATCCGTTGAGAAGAGGCACATTTGAGCCCAGTCTAAGTTTTCCACTTCACACTGGTCAATCACCGAACTGGGGATGTTTTTCAGGGTGATGCTATCCCATTCAATGCCGATGAGATTGCTCTGCCGCTCAATTGTCACAATTCTTCCTTGCCAACCACCGATGTCAGTCCCCAAATCTGGGTCAAGTACACCCTGTTTGACGATGACCGAGTCGCCGACTTTGAAGGCAAACTCTGACTCGGAAAATTCGGGCGACAAGCTGGAGGCAACCGAGAGATGATACTCGCTTCCTAGCTCTTTTAACTCAAAATCCACAATCATCCGCTTGTTTTCCGAGAAATAACGGTTTTTCCTAGCGATTAGCTCCTCGATTAGCTCTTGAATCTCCGCCTTGAGCCTTTTATCTCCGTTAAGAAGGTCTTTGTTAAAAACTCGGTCTATCATCCCTTGCCGCTTTGATTCGGGGGACAACGCCAGATTCCAAGCGATTGTCCCTAGGGTCAGCAATCTTCGCATAGATACCTTCGTTTCATTGGATTCCCGGTAAGGCTCGATAAAATCCTCCAGAACTTCCGACATTTTGACTTCCCCAGAAGGAGAGACGACAATTTCCTTGAAAGGCAAGGACTTTTCTCTTAATTTCTTCTCAAAGCTTTTCAAGGGTTTTTCGGATCCTTGGGACATTTTCTGCAGCCTGAGCAGTTCACTAAATGCCTTCGATTTTTTAGCCATGATTGAGCCGGAAAATATGTGTTATTAATCCTGTTGGGTTACTGAACAACATTGGAATAGGGAAATTGTAACTGCTGTCAGAGAGCGATTGCGCTCTCATTATTAAATCTTAAAGTTCTGGACTGAGTCGTAAGCTGTTGACTGCTATCCGATACTTTTTTGTTAACATAGAACGTAGGTTGGGTTGAAGCATGAAACCCAACGCCCGATTATGTTACGCTACCGCTAACCCATCCTACAAATAATTGTGCCTACCTACTTATCCGATACTTTTTTGTTAACATAGATTAGCAATGCACTTTCAGAGATTCTCTTAAAACAGAGGATATCTCCTTCCCGAATCCCCCGCAGGGGAAAAATATGTCTCAAAAACCGATTTATCTAGATTGCCACGCCACGACACCCCTAGAGCCGCAAGTTCTGGCGGCGATGTTGCCCTATTTTACCGAACACTTTGGTAATGCCAGTAGTATTAATCATGTCTATGGTTGGACAGCCGAGGCCGCGGTTAAACAGGCAAGAGAAACAATCGCCGCTGCTATTAATAGTAGTCCCGAAGAAATTATTTTTACCAGTGGAGCAACGGAGGCTAATAACCTCGCTATCAAAGGGGTTGCCGAAGCTTATTTCGCCAAGGGACGGCATATAGTTACGGTGGTGACAGAACATCGGGCCGTTTTAGATCCCTGTCATTATCTGGAAAAATTAGGTTTTGAGGTGACAATTTTACCCGTCAGTGCTGATGGCCTAATTGACTTGGAACTACTAGAAAAATCTTTGCGTCCTGACACGATTTTGCTGTCAATTATGGCCGCTAATAACGAGATTGGGGTGATTCAACCTTTAGCGGCAATTGGGGCGATTTGTCGCCAGTATCAGGTACTTTTTCATACGGACGCGGCCCAAGCAATCGGCAAAATTCCCCTAGATGTGGAGGAAATGAATATAGATTTGATGTCCTTAACTGCCCACAAAGTCCACGGACCAAAGGGAATCGGTGCGCTGTACGTCCGGCGCCGAAACCCCAGAGTCCGTCTCGCCGCTCAAATTCAAGGGGGAGGCCAGGAAAAAGGACTGCGATCGGGTACAATATTTACACCGCAAATTGTCGGTTTTGCCAAGGCAGTAGAATTGGGCATCAAAGCGATTGAAGAAGATAACAGCTACTTAAACCAGTTAAAAGCCCGTTTATGGGAGATTATCAGTCAATTAGACAGAATTTATCTCAATGGTCATCCTAGCCAAAGATTAGCCGGAAATTTGAATATTAGTATTGAAGGGGTGGACGGTGCGGCATTATTGTTAGGATTACAGCCAATAGTGGCGCTTTCCTCCGGTTCTGCCTGTTCTTCTAGCCATACCGCCCCCTCCCACGTTTTAACTGCCTTGGGTCGCCCCGAATCTCTCGCTTATGCCTCCCTGCGCTTCGGGTTGAGTCGTTTTAATACTTTAGAAGAAATTGAACTGGTGGGGGAACAGGTGGTTTTAACGGTTAATTCCCTCCGCAAAGCCAAAAATTTTTGACGTTTCGGCTCCTATCCACAAGTTAGTTTCGGTCTAGGTTTGAAAAATTCCGAAAAAGGTTTCTACGATTGCCTTTGACTAATTGCCGTGCCGGTTAATAACACTGATGCTTGGTTTTCAGTCCAGTGAATCATCCAACTCGGTTGTAATCCCAAAACAATAATAAATAAAGCCAAGGCAATTTCGGGAAATCTTTCGGGCCAGGTACTGCGAGGAATGCGCGATAATTCGGGGGTTAAACGACCAAAGAAAACCCGATTAATCATCAGGAGAAAATATACTGCGGTTAAACCACTAGCGACCAAACATAAGAGCGTTTGTATCGGAAAAATCGGGAAACTGCCACGAAAGACCAAAAATTCGGCGATAAATCCCACCATTCCGGGGATGCCGGCGCTGGCCATAGCCGCTAAAATCATTAACATTCCCGTGATTGGTAAACCTCTTTCTGGATTTAATAAACCGCGTAGATAATCCACATCCCGGCTGCCGGTTTTTTTATACACTACTCCCACCAACAAAAATAACAAAGCGGAAATTAAACCGTGACTAATCATCTGCAAAATCGCCGCAGTGATGCTTAATCTGGTGGTGGCCGCCGCCGCTAGTAAAATATAGGCCATGTGGGAAATGGAAGAATAGGCGACTACTTTTTTCATATCCTTTTGGGCAATAGCGCAACTGGCCCCGTAGAGAGCGCTGATAGCTGCTATCGTTGCTAACCAAGGGGCGAGAGTTACCCAAGCATCAAGAAATAAACCGACTCCAAAGCGCAGCAGTCCATAGGTTCCTAATTTGAGTAATATTCCCGCTAAAAGCACAGAAACGGGGGTAGATGCTTCGACGTGGGCATCCGGTAGCCAAGTATGAAAGGGAAAAATCGGGATTTTGATGGCTAATCCAATCAGAAGGGGAATAAGGAGCAGTAATTGGGTTTTAACGTCTAAATTATTCGATAAAAGGGGATTATAGGCGAAATTATCAGCACCAGTTAGCCAAACTAAGCCGAGGAAAGAGATTAGCACTAAAAAGCCTGAAATTGCCGTGTATAATAAAAATTTCATGCCCGCGTAACCGCGTCTTTGCCCCCCCCAAATGGCAATGAGAAAGTAAAGGGGAACGATTTCTAATTCGTAAAATAGGAAAAATAGCAGTAAATCCTGCGCTAGAAAGGCCCCCGCTACTCCGGCATTGAGTAACAAGAGCAGGGAATAGTAAAATCTCGGTCGGTTAACCTCTGTGCCACTAGCATAAAGAGCAATTATTGTCAAGATGCTGTTAAGAAAAAGTAATGAGAATGATAAGCCATCGACACCGAGGGCATAGTTGAAACCGAGGAAATTAATCCAAGGCAGGTTAACCGTGAACTGCATTTGCGGGTTACTAGGGTCAAATTGCCAGCCAAGGAGAATATTCAGCAGTAAGAGAACGACAGCAAGAGTTAGAGCTAATCCTCGCACTTTTTTCGCCTCTAGAGGCGTGTAGGCAATCAGTATCGCCCCTATAATCGGTAGCCAAATAAAAGCGTTGAGCATTCTTTAATGGGCATGATAAACCTTCCCATTATTGCCTGAGCGGTCAATCTTTAGCAAGATAGCTATCAACTTTTAAGTAGGGAGGCACAATCATTTGTAGGATGGGTTAGCGGTAGCGTAACCCATCGGGGCGTTGGGTTTCATGCTTCAACCCAACCTACGTTCATCTTATATTTAATTCCACCCACCTACTTAACATTCATTTTTGAAATAACTATCTCTGGTTTTTCCCGTTTCTGTGTCGATGGGAGAAGAATAGGGATAATTTTCCAGAAATATAGTCTTCAAAACCTTGCCTAGCAAAACTGCTAGGAATGATAAGCCCTGATTATCACACAAATTCGATAAAA
>NZ_JASJFE010000193.1:0-8807 GCF_030067735.1 Microcystis sp. M53598_WE2
GACTAGCTAAAACGGTCACGCCATGACCCGCACATTCAATAAACTTTAAATCAGATTTCATACTATTAAAGGCTGTCGGATTGAGGGGCAACAAGGCAATATCACAGGTTCTTAATAGGGCTTGATAGCGCTCATAATCACAAAAGGGTTCAAAAACTTTATTGGTAATGGCTAATGCCTCAAAAAATTCTCGATCATGAATCACCTGAGCAGCGATTTGTTCTCCGTAGTCGGCTAAGACTTGATTGAGGGTGGGTAAAATAGCTTGCCAGTCTGCTTGACGATTTAAGGCTCCAAAAAAGAGCTTAACGGTATTATTTTGGCGATATTCCCTTGGGGGGGGGAGATAGGCCAATTGATTGGGAAAAACAGCCACATTGGGATTAATGGTGCGAAAAAATTCGGCTAACGGCTCTGTGGTGGTTTGAATACCATGACAAGCCCGATAGGTTAAAAATTGATTTTGTTCATGTTCTGGCCAACGATGGGGATCATCATCCATTTCGGCAATAATTAAATAATCTTTGGCTAAAAGGGCCTGAATTTTGGCAAGTTCATCCAGTTGTAAAGATCCCCGTTGCCAAATAAAGATTTTTTCCTCCTCCGGCCGGGCAATGCCCAAATCCGCCGATTTAACACTGGAAACGGTTCTTACACCAGGAATGGTGGCACTGAACTGATCCGGTTCTAAGACCCGGACGCGATCGCAGGCGAGGGGAGCCATAATCATCGTTTGAATCAGTAAAGGGCGAGGTGGTTGGGTAGATTTTAAGGCTCTGACTACATATTGAACGGCTCCTGTTTGAATTGCAAATTGTTCGGCATTAATGCCCAGGGATTGAAGGGTGGGAGCCAATAGTTTTTGAGCAGTTTGAAAATTCTCATTTTTCTGTCCTCGTGTCTGAATCTCATAAATTTGTAATCCTGCTTCAGCAAACCATTTTTTAATACTCAATAACGTAAAAAAACGCAAATGAGTGCGGTCTAATAACCCTTCATCTTCATATTCCCAGACTCCTCTTAACAGATTAATTAGAATACTCCAATGTTGAATATTGGGAATACAGGCTAGGACTTGGCCGGCGGGTTGAAGCCAAGTAATTTGCTGATTTAATACTCGCCAGGGGTCTTGTAAATGTTCTAAAACGTCACCATAAATCAAACAATCTACGCTATTGGGCAGAATGATAGTCCCTAAATCCAATGCTTCGACATTGCCGACAATGACTTGATCCAACCGAGTTTTCGCAATTTCGGCCGCTTGGGCATTCAGTTCTATGCCAATATAATTAGCATTTGGATTAATTTTCTTATAATATTGCCCCAATGCGCCCGTGCCGCAACCCACTTCCACAATCACTGAGGCATCCGGCGGTAATAAGCGCAATAGGTCAGGATTCACCCGGTCATAGTAGTCCAGATTGGTAAGGGAAGTGATCGGCATTTCTCTCTTCAACTCAGTTTATCAAAACAACAAAACAGGGACTTAGAGAATGTTTGAAAAGTCAGGAAACCACTAGGGGTAATGTAGAGTCGCCCAAGATCCATTGGGTCGCTACCTCAGTTTCCCCCCAAGGGAACTGCCTGACTTCAGCGGCGACAAAGTGGGAAGCCAGACTTTCAATCAGTTTAACCAGAGTGGAATCAGTCACCACGGCAACCTTACTGACGGACTTGTGATGGTCGCGTATCAGCCGGAAATGAGCAACCAAGGCACCAAAACTTTCCCAACCGGTGAACTTAGGGACTTCGATGATTACGCCAGCAAGACCACCAGTGGCTTCAATGTGGGGGTCCACTGCCTCCGCAATCTTGATAAAATCTTCCGCCGCCAGTGCAGATGTAGGTTGCATATAGAGAATGCTATGGGCGGCATCCAAATTATAATCTATCATAGTTTGCCTCTCCCAAATGGTGGAAGTCTAACTCTATGCTATCACGAATAGACGGTTTCACCTGGATCACTAGACGGGCTATAAGGGTTTGTGTGCCAGCAATTTCTGGCGGCTGGCGGAAAGCTGACGGCTGATGGCTTACTGCTATAAAATCAAGAATGCCCACCGATGGAATTTTCCGCCAATGAAGACTATCTTTCGATTAGCGATCGCTTTTTTTGCCTTACTATTTATCCTATCTCCTGTCAATGCCTTAGCTGCCAGTTCTGCTGCTGTCACAGGAGCCAATGCCAGTTATGAAAACCAGAATCTGACAGGAAAGGATTTTTCGGGACAAAATTTGCAATCTGCCCAATTTACTAACGTTAATCTGCAAGATTCTAACTTTAGCTCTGCCGATTTGCGCGGAGCAGTGTTTAACGGAGCCTCTATCATCGAAGGCAATTTTCATGGAGCGGACTTAACCAATGGGTTAGCCTATCTGAGTACCTTTAAAAATTCCGATTTAAGCGATGCCATTTTTGCTGAAGCAATTATGCTGCGTACCATTTTTGAGGGAGTCAATATCAACGGTGCTGATTTTAGTTTTGCCGTGCTTGACGCTCAACAAATCAAAAATCTCTGTGAAAGAGCCGAGGGTGTCAACTCAAAAACCGGCATCTCTACCCCGGAATCTTTAGGATGTGATCAATGAGGCAAACAAGGGTTGGTGTTATTGGTGGTGGACAATTAGCTTGGATGATGGCACAGGAAGCCAAGAAATTAGGCATTTCTCTAATTGTACAAACACCACACCCCGACGATCCCGCCGTTGCTTTAGCTGACGGGGTTGTCTTCGCAGAAATAGCTGACGTGGAAGGCACAAAAAAACTAGCTCAACATTGTGATCTGATCACTTTTGAAAATGAGTTTGTTAATTTAGATGCCCTAGAAGAATTAGCGGCCACAGGAGTGAAATTCTATCCTAGTTTGGCAAATCTGCGCCCCCTATTGGATAAATACGAGCAAAGATGTTATTTACGCTCCCTAGGGTTGCCTGTGCCTGATTTTTGGGCGATAGATAATTTATCCCAATTAGAAAATTATCCTTTTCCGCTAGTGCTGAAAGCGCGACGACAGGGTTATGATGGTCAAGGAACCTTTATTATCCGCACTCCTGAAGAATTAAACGCCAAAAAGCCGCAATTAGAGCGTCTTGACTTGATGTTAGAAGCTTATATTCCCTACGAGCGAGAATTAGCCATCGTTGCCGCTAGGGGATTAACCGGGGAAATCGTCACCTATCCCGTGGTGGAAACCTATCAAGAGGAGCAAGTCTGTCACTGGGTGATTGCTCCCGCCGCTCTTAACCAATCTTTACACGCTCAAACCGAATCTATCGCCCATCATCTGTTAAGTAGTTTGTCGGCGGTGGGTGTTTTCGGGATGGAATTATTTGTCACTCCGCAGGGAGAGGTATTGATTAATGAAATCGCTCCCCGTACCCATAATTCGGGTCATTACAGCCTCTCTGCCTGTCTTACCTCCCAATTTGCCCTACAACTGCAAGCAGTGGCTAATTTGCCCCTCGGAGCCACGGATTTAAAATCTGCCGGGGCAGTCATGGTTAATTTATTGGGTTTTGAGGATAGTGACGGCGATTATGGGGAAAAAAGAGCAATTTTAGCGGCAATTCCAGACGCTCAGGTTTTTTGGTATGGTAAAAAGTCCCGTCCCGGTCGAAAATTAGGCCATGTCACCCTCTTAAGGGATACAAGCGATCGCTCTGAGTTATTGGCCCTAGCAAAACAGATAGAAAAGCTTTGGTATGGTTGTTAGGGAAGTGGGGTGTATTTTCAGTAAACAGTAATCAGTGAACCCTAATTAAAAGACATTTTTGATTGCCTCGGTCAGTTTTTGACTAATTAACTCGTTACCGTCTCCACTGAGATGAATATTATCGATATAGAGGGAATCGGGATTGGGATGGGCTTGAAAAATGGGCAGAAAATCTAGATAAAAAATCTGCTGGTTGCTGGTGAAATCCGCTAGTCTTTGACGGGCTTTTAATTCATAATCTCGCCCCTGTTTTTGAGCTTCGCGAATGAGGGGGGTAATAGCGATAATTAAACGGGCTTGATTAGCCTGAGCAAGGGCTTGAATTTGGGCAAGAGCGGTTAAATTATTGCCCACTCGATCGCCTCCTTCTTGCACCGGTGGCAAGGGAGGATAACGCTTAAAATATCGATCGTACAACTCGATTAAAGCTAAAGCCGGCCGGCGAGCGGGATAATTAATTTCTCGTCCCACCACCGCCGAACTAGGAGCTAAAGCGAACAGATCATCGGTGTTCATTAATAACACAATCACCTGGGATTCAAAGGTGCCGAAACGTCGCAGATAGGCCGATTGATTGCGCGGTCCCCAAGAATTGGCCGAAGCATTGAGAACTTCCACCGAACCCGTCAGATTCTGGCCTAAATTTTTGGCGATTAAAGCAGCAATGGTCTCTTTTTGATCTGTCCACCAGGAGCCATTAGCGATCGAATCACCGATTAACATGATTCTCGTCGTCTCCGGGGGCCGTTGGGTTGTAATCGGCTCGCTCCGCATCGAATACTGATTAACGGCGATAAGATTAGAAAACCGGCGTATTTGTTGATTAGGAGCCAAAAGATAGCCAATTTCGGCATCAGCTTCGTAAATAAGCGGATTACCGAACCCGAAGACAATTCTTAAAATAGCCTCAAGGAAAAGGGCAAGGGCGAAAAGAACGCCTAGAATGATTAAAGACAGCCGAATGATACCAATTTCTAATAACACGGATAGATGAGAGTTCGCTAATTTATGATCCTAAAGTGTCTCATACTTTCTACATCCATCTCATGAAAAGGAGTTAAGGGCAATGTCAGACTTAAATCGTGGCATCATGAAATTCGAGGGGGCCGATAAACCGGCAGTAGTGGCGATATCGTCCATTATCGTTATCGGTAGTATTATTGCTCTGATCCTTTGGGCAATGAAAGTCGCCTACATCTAGTTAGGGTTTGCGGCAAAAAGTTTCTCGTGGGGGCAGGGTGTAGGGTGTAGGGTGTAGGGTGTAGGGTTTTACCCCTTTTCATCTGATAAATTACCTAATTTTCAGGGAAAAAGTCCCTAAAATTTCCCCCCGATCCCTCCAATGGCGGGTACTTTTTGGTTTCCCAAAAGTCTAAAAGTCTTACCCAACAAGGTTTAGATTTATTCAGCAACATCTAGTTAGCTAGAATAATTTCGCTCACTTTTGGCATCACTCGGTTTAAATTTCTTGCCGTCACAATCTCACCTCTTGTCCCCTTGAGCGTGTAGGATAGGGTCGAGGTAGAAATTGCCAGTTCCCTCTATTGCGCTTGCTAGTCACACCCGACTCGAGACAGATCATCGATGAGCAGATCAACTTCTGTTTTAACAGAACTGTTGCAGTTACTCCCCCAATGGCGATCGCAGATGTACTTCAAAGCATCCCTGACCGCGCTATCCCACGCCATGGAGGATCAGGTTTTAGCGGAAGACGATCAACCGTTAGTGATTGCCAGTTTTCAGCGTGAGCGCTTTTATCGTCAAGAGGCCCATCGCTATCGACGCATTGCCCACAAAAGCGGGCAAGTTTATGTTTTGTCGGCCCCAGAAACCGATTTTAAGCATAGTTCCGACATTTACGAGACGATCGCTTTTCAACCGGAGGACAGTTTAGCCCAAGAATGGCATCTAGTGGTTATCGGTGGCCATTATGCTAGTTGTTTAATCTGTCGGGAACGAACCCATCTGACAGCAGAGGGGGAAAATGGGGCAGCTATGGATAATAATCGCCGTTTTGAGGGGATTTGGACGAGTGATCGCCATGTGAGTCAACAGGCCGCGCAAATTCTTTTAAATCATATTCTCGATTATCGTCCCGAACTAGCGGAGAAAATTAGGCGCGCCCAAGAAGAATACCTGATCTGTGAACTGAAGGACAGGGATCATCAAGAGGAACCAAATCCCTTTGTCCAGCGATTGGTCACTTATTTGCAAGCGGGACAGTATAAACTGCTGAAAGCCAATCGTTCCTTGGCATCGAAAGAACACAAGGAAAGACTGATCAACTCGGTGACAGCGGCGATCCGTCGTTCCCTCGATCCGGAAGATATCCTCCAGGTGGCAGTGCGGAAATTGGGGGAGGGATTGGGGGTCTGTCGCTGCGTGGTCTATCGTTGTAAGGAAGCCGACATTAACGCCACCATCGAACACGAATTTTTAAACTCCGGCATTAGTTCCATCAAAGGACAAAAATGGCCTCTGAAAAATAATCCTCTTTTTCAGGAAGCGCTGGAATTGAGAGAATCCCTGAAAATTGAAGACGCTATTCACGATCCCCGTCTCCCCGGCGATTCCATTCAAAATCTGGTGCGGGAATGTTCCATCTATTCCTGGTTATTAGTACCGATTTTTTACCAAAGTCGTCTCTTGGGAATGTTGGAACTGCATCACTGTGGACCCTATACCACCACTTGGAAAAGCGAGGATGTCGCCCTGGTGGACGCGGTGGCCACTCAAATCGGAGTCGCCCTCATTCAAGCAGAAGCCTACGCTAATTTACAGGATTTAAATGAACAATTAGCCGCCCTCGATCGCACTCGTTCTAATTTAGTCGCCATTACCGGCCACGAATTACGCACCCCCCTGTCCACCATTCAAGTCTGTCTAGAAAGTTTGGCCTCGGAACCGGATATGCCGGCGGAAATACGCCAAATTATGCTTGATACTGCCCTGAAAGATGCGGAACGAATGCGTAAATTAATCCAAGATTTTTTAACTCTTTCCAGGTTAGAAAGTGGCCGGGTTAATTGGAATCCTGAAGCTTTATCTTTATCGGAATGTGTGGAATTAGCCATCAGTCATGTTCACGCCCGCAATCTCGACAACGAAAACCCAAAAATTAGCAATCTTGTCCCCCCTAATCTGCCCTTTGTTTTAGCCGATGGCGAGTGGTTAGTGGAATTACTCTCCAAACTTCTCGATAATGCCTGTAAGTTTACTGGACGGGAGGGAAATGTCTCGATCGAAGTCGCTTCGGGAAAGCCAAAAACTCTAGAAGTAACCATTTCTGACACTGGACGCGGGATCGAACCCAATCGTTTAGAACAGGTTTTTGATCGCTTTTACCAAGAGGAAGGAGCCCTGCAACGCAGTGCCGGGGGAACCGGTTTAGGACTGGCTATCTGTCGTCAGATCGTCAATGGTTGGGGCGGCGAAATTTGGGCAGAATCGAGGGGCAAAAATAACGGCAGTCAGTTTCATTTTACTATTCCAATATTTAAAGATAAAACTAACGATAATCCCAAAAATACCGCTCCGAAAAAATCCTCCCGTCGTCCTGCTAGTAAACGTAAATAGCGGCTGGTTGCCCGTTTAGTTTTGGCTCTTTGCTCGTGACTTCCTATTCCTTTTCTTCATCAAAAACTAAACAAAAAAGCATTAAAAAAGAAGCATCAAATCCCCAGGATATATAATAAACTTAAAAGAGTAATCAATTAGTCGTTTTTAGGTGAAAAAATTATGGGACGCGCCAAGAGAGTGGTTTTAGCTTATTCCGGAGGAGTCGATACTTCCGTCTGTATTCCCTATCTCAAACAGGAATGGGGAGTAGAAGAAGTGATTACCCTAGCCGCCGATTTAGGACAGGGAGACGAATTGGGACCAATTCAAGAAAAGGCTCTGCGCTGCGGAGCGATCGAATCCTTAGTCGTCAATGCCCAGGAAGAATTCGTCAAAGAATACGCTTTTCCCTCAATTCAAGCTAATGCCCTGTACGAAAATCGTTATCCCCTTTCTACCGCCCTGGCTCGTCCTTTAATCGCTAAATTATTAGTAGAGGCCGCCGAGAAATACGGGGCCGATGCCGTCTCTCACGGCTGCACCGGCAAAGGTAACGATCAGGTGCGTTTTGATGTGGGCATTATGGCCCTCAATCCTAGCTTAAAAGTTCTCGCTCCCGCCAGGGAATGGGGCATGAGCCGGGAAGAAACCATCGCCTACGGGGAAAAATTCGGGATTGAGTCTCCCGTGAAAAAATCCTCACCCTTTAGTATCGATCGTAACCTGTTGGGGCGCAGTATTGAAGCAGGTCCTTTGGAAGATCCGATGACGGAACCCCCGGAAGAAATCTATTTAATGACCAAAGCGATCGCCGATACTCCCAACGAGCCGGAATACGTCGATATTGGTTTTAATCAGGGAATTCCCGTCAGTTTAAACGGAGAAAATCTCGCTCCCGTCACGCTCATTAGTCAATTAAATGACCTAGTGGGTAAACATGGTGTTGGTCGGTTAGATATGATCGAAAACCGGGTAGTGGGAATTAAATCGCGAGAAATTTATGAGGCCCCGGCTTTATTAGTTTTAATTGATGCTCACCGGGACTTAGAAAGTTTGACTTTAACTGGAGATGTTACCCAATATAAACGGGGAATTGAAGAGACCTACGGACAGTTAATTTATAAAGGATTGTGGTACAGTCCCTTAAAGGAAGCGATCGATGCTTTTATCCTCAAAACCCAAGAACAGGTAACGGGATCGGTGCGAGTCAAACTGTTTAAAGGTAACGCTAAAGTGGTCGGTCGTCAGTCAGTCAATTCTATCTATTCTCCCGATTTAGCTACCTACGGAGCCGAGGATCAATTTGATCATAAAGCTGCTGAAGGTTTCATCTATGTTTGGGGATTACCCAGCAAAGTTTGGGCTGAAAAAACTAGAGGGAAGTAATCAACAATTCTCCCCTAAGTAAGTGGGTTTTAATTCAGATCCCCCCAGCGATCAACACCCCCCTTATCAAGGGGGGAAGGGGGGATCAGCACCCCCCAAGGTAGGGTTAATTCATGAATTAACCCTACCTTAATAAGGGGGGATCAGCAC
>NZ_JASJFE010000757.1:0-4187 GCF_030067735.1 Microcystis sp. M53598_WE2
CAAGCTTTTCTGGTCGGAACCCCCTAAGCCGAGTTTTCAAGGTGCTGCGCCGTCCACTTGGTTTTCGAGACTGGCCTTTTAATTCTAACGTAAAGCCGCCGTAGAACGGCGGGGTTTCAGACCCAAAATTTCCGATGAACATAACTAGGCGAGAATTGATCCAGCAGACAGGTTGGGGGTTGCTGACTTTGGCGATTAGTCAAGGGACCCTTAACCGTCATTTGGCCGCTCTCGCCACCCCTAATCCCCGAAAATTGGCTCTTTTAGTCGGTATTGACCAGTATGGGGCGAATATTCCGCCGCTGCCCGGCTGTCTTACCGATGTGGAGTTACAAAAAGACCTTCTCCGTTATCGTTTTGGCTTTCAGGATGCTGATATAGTAACTTTAACGGGACAACAAGCCAGTCGAGAAGCGATCGAAGCGGCTTTTTTAGAACACCTGATCGCCCAAGCCAGGTTGGGGGATGTGGTAATTTTTCACTTTAGCGGTTATGGCAGTCTTGGGGCCGGAAAAGAGGTTTTTATTACTGCTGATGGGGCAGAAAATGCTTTAATCAAGGAAAATATCCTGCTGATGGCTCGCTGTCTAGCTACGGATAAGTTTAGCTTGATTTTTGATAGTAGTCATCTCCCCCAACCTCAGCCCTATCTCGGTAATCTCCGCATTCGTTCCTATTCTAGAACCATTACTGATCCTAACCCCGCCGAATTAACTTTCGCTGCCGATATTAAAACCCGTTTTAACCTCAAAAATAAGCCTAGTAACGGCGTTATTCTCGCTGCCGCTAAACCAGAGCAAATCGCCCTGGAATTGAGCGGTAATAGCCCCAATGCTGGCTTATTCACCTATGATCTCACTCAGTATCTCTGGCAAGTTTCCCCCAGTCCGACAATTGCGATCGCTTTTCCCCATCTCCGTAATCTCGTCGCTAGTCACAGCAGTCAACAACAGCAACCGGCAATCCTGACCAATAATCAAAATAATTCTGTGCCGCTATATCATACAACGTCAGAAAAGTCAAGGGTTGGGGCGGCAATTGTTACAAATCTTATTGATGAGCGCACCCTAGAAGTCAATCTGGTCGGCCTGCCCTTAGAAATCCTGGAAAATTACGGAATTAACTCCTGTTTGAGCTTTATTGAGGCGACCGGGGAGGAAATCAGCCTACAAATTCTCTCCCGTCAGGGTTTAAAAGCCAAAGCCCAGTTATTATCACCAACCGCCTCCCTAGAAATAGGACAGATTCTAGAGGAAAAATTGCGGGTTTTTCCGAGTAAAATCGGCTTAATCGTCGGTTTGGATCCTAACTTAACCCGGATTGAACGGGTAGATGCCACCAGTACCTTTGCCAGTTTGCCCGATGTGGCCGCCGTGGTTAACATTGGCGAACAAACGGTAGATTGTCTCTTAAGTCGAGTTGGTAGCGAAGAAACTGGCAATTATCAGTTATTATCTGCCAATGGCTCCCTAATTATCGGTAGTTTAGGGGCGGCCAACGAAGCAATTAAATCGGGAATCAAACGACTGCAATCGCAACTAGAAACCCTGCTGGCCTGCAAATTGTGGCACTTGTTGATCAATCAAGAATCCTCCGGTTTAGCCGTCATCGTCACCCTGGAAAGCCTCGATCAAACCTATATCTCCACGGTGCCAACCCAAAAAATTGCGGGTAGCAGGGGGACTAATACCGCTAAAAACGACTTAATTCTGCCCGTCGGTACGGAAATTCGCTATCAAATCGAGAATCAAGAAGAACAACCCCTCTACGCACTGATCCTTGTCCTCGACAGCGATCGCCAACCGCTTTTATACTGTTCCCGTTCAGAAAACCCCGATAATTTCAGCAATTCCAGTCCATTAGCCCCTTTTGTCGTGGCGGCCAAAACCAAGGCCACCATCCCCAATGACCGCCAAGGGCATTGGAAAATTAGTCAACCCAAGGGCATCAGAGAGAATATACTGATCCTCAGTCGCCATCCTTTCCCGAAAACCTTGACCCTTCTCAATGCCACTCAAAGCCTCAAGGGAGAAGCCACCCCACTGCTCACCCTGACTAACCCCCTAGAAATAGCCAGAGCTTTCTGGAGCGATCTAAAATTAGATTTAGGTCTAAAAATGGATAGTTCTGGCAGTGTAATTGATGAATACGCCTTTGATCTGGGAACTTGGTCAGGTTTCCAGTTTATTTATCAAGTTATCGACTAAATCGATAGAATAATTCTATGGAATCCTTGAAAAGAAAAGGTTAAAATCCTAAAACAGCTACCCCTAAATTTCCCGATGAATCTTCTGCCCCGGACCACCCAAAGCCGCCTCAAAAAAATTCCACAAATTCCCAGTGTTTGGGAAGGAGATCGTCGTGCTTTATCCTTATCCGAGAGAATGCCCCGGGCCACCCTAGAACCAAATCAAGAAAGCGGTGGCGAGTGCGTGATCTGGGTGGATGGTAGCGAGGGCTGTGTACGCGCTATGGAAGTAGTTTCCCCTGAAACCGGGCCAGAGGCCATGGTGAGAACCTTAATCCGCGCCATCGAAACACCCCAAAATCCCGCCCGGCCAGCCAGACCGAAAAAAATTATCGTCCGCGATCGAGAAACACAGTTTTTTCTGCGCGGGGTACTGCAAGATCTCGATATCACCATCGATTATGTCCCCAGTTTGCCCCTGATCGATGATCTCTTTCGTGGATTCGACGAATTCCAAAATAACCGCCCCCCGGCAATTCCTCCCGCTTGGCAGTCCGCTTTAGTGAAAACCGCTCACGAAATTTGGAAAGCTGAACCCTGGTCCTGTTTAGCTGATTACGATATTTTGCAAATTAAGCTCGATCGCCCCGATTTCCCGAATCTTTACGCCTGTGTCATGGGAATGCTCGGTCGGGAATACGGAATCATTCTCTATCGTTCCCTAGAATCCCTCAAACAATTCCGGCAGTCCGCTTTAGAAGAAAAATCGATGGAAAGATTAGAAAAGGCCTTTCTTTCCCAAGATTGTTGGTTTTTAAGCTACGAATTGGCCGATGATGATGAGGACGATGATGAGGATGACTACGATCTAGCCTCGGCTGCCCCCTCCCAAATCCATCCAGTTTTCGGCAGCGTGCATCCCTACGAAGGTATTCGCCCCTATTTAGATGAAGAAGAAGCAATCACGGTATATTTAGCTTTAATAGCTCTGTTGCGCTTTTTTAAAGGCAATCAATCCGCTTTATCCGAAGAACCGATCGGAGAATTACAGCGTCGTTTTCGCATTTCCCTCGATCCCGAACAAGCAAAAGGGGAAACCGTGGCGGTGACGGTGGCCACGATGCCCGATCTATGTGCGGAATTTATGCAACTCTTGGAGGAAGAGGACGACGACGAGGATGAGGATGATGAGGATGATGAGGAAGAATCCGTACTCAAGGAGGATTTAGTTCCTGATAATGCACATCTCAGTCTGGGAATGGTTCCCTGGCAATTATTAGATAAAATTCGCAGTCGTCCGAAAATCCATTATCAACCCCAATCCGTACCGACAAAAGGAGAGGGTTTCCCCGTGGTCATGATCCAGACCTCCCGACCGAAAGCCAAGGAAATTATCGAAAAAATCGAACAAGCTGGCGGTTTGGCGGCTATTGGTTTTAACCCCGGCGAAGATCCCCTAGAAGATACCCGTTATGATCTGGGGATTCTGAAAATGGCTAACGGTGATCTCTATCTGTTTGGGGAATTCGAGCAAGATGATCCCGACCACCGTAATGCTCGCCGCAATTGGCAAAAACGCATCAAAAATACCGAGGGTTATTGTGGTTTGATTATTGCCATGGGGGTAACTGGTTCCTCCTGCGGTAATCCCCAATTAAACGATATGTTAGCCCTCTACGAAGCAAAATCGATCGATAGTAAAGATTTAGACTTGGGAGTTTTGACTCTTATGCCTCACTTTGGTTAATTTTAACGAAGGCAGCGGCGGCTCTTTTTCAGTGATCAGTAATCAGTAATCAGTTTGCTTGGCAAATTCATTGACATACTCCCACCGTCAAGCTGCGCTATGAAGTGTAGAAATATACCCATGACGAATCGATTTTTACCGCCGCGCATGGGCAGAAATTCCCTTAATGGGTAGGTCAACTTCGATCAGTCGTTTAGGGTAGGTCATCATGGTTAAATTTTTACAATTTGGTTAAAAAATCCCACTCCTCAA
>NZ_JASJFE010000721.1:0-5401 GCF_030067735.1 Microcystis sp. M53598_WE2
GGGGGCAAGGGGGACTATCGTAGGGCATACGAAAAGTAACGCTTAGGGAGAGAACCACCTCTGGGTTGGATAACGCCAGGCATCTAATTTAAGTGGACTCGTTGAACTAAGAATCCCGAAGCGCTTAGTGCGACGGGAGTGTCAAATAACTTCAAATTTTCGTGAGTGTTCACTTATCAGTGATCAGTTATCAGTGATCAGTTATCAGATTTAAGTTTACCGATCTTCCCACTTCCCACTTCCTCACTTCCCCACTTTCCGATTCATAATTCATAATTCATAATTCCCGATTAACGAATGGGTTTAGCTAAATCACCGATTTTAAAACCATTACCGGTAATGATGCGACCGACGCTAGATTGACCATCAGCTTCGACAATTTCGAGAGTGCCAATCGGTTGAGTAATCTGACGGATAACCTTACCCGTTTGCGGATCCTTGACCGTTTGAGTCGTCCGTTCGATGGAAATGCGTAAACCGACACGATAGCCTTCTCCCGTACCTTTATTGAGAATTACCTGATTTCCCGCCACGGCAGCCACTAAAGCGGTGACAGTCGGGAGCGAGCGAGGTGTAGCGGCGATTTGGTCGGCTTTATCATTGAGATTATCCACCACCCGCGCCACTGCCTTATCGGTGGCAATACTGAGTAATTTCCCTTCATTGGAAGTTTGGGAACCACCCCCAACGCCTAAAACCACGGTTGAACCATCGGATTGATTGGCAGTACCATCTCCCTGAGCGGTGGTAATAATTTCGGCCGTGGTGGTATTAATTGCCCGGACATTTAACTTGACAAAAGCATCGGTTTCTGTCTTGGCGGTGCTAAAAATAATAAACGAGCCACCGGATTGTTTTTTTTGTAAATCGAATTGGGTAATCGAACCGATAATCACCACATCTACCCCCAAAATTTGCCCGATTTGAGCGGCGGTAGCGGCATCTACCCGTCCCGAAGCTCCTAAATTTTGTTCTCTGAGGACAGCATCAATGCGACTGCGCTCAATGACTGTATAGCGACCACTTTCCACCAATCTATTGACGAGAATATCACTAACACCACTGGCTCCACCATTGAGAAATGTTAACCACTGGGGATTACTAAGACCGCTATAATCGAAGTCTAAAACCGCTACTCGCACCTTTTCGCTTTTTTGGGCTAAGAGTAGCGGTAAATTGTTAGAGATAGCTTGGGAGAAAGCCGGTGCGTTGAGGCTAAAACCCAAACTAGAAGCGACTCCCACAAGGGTAATCAGGGCAGAAAAACCACGGATACTATCTCGATCGAACATGATAAGGGGTTCTCCAGTCAAATAGAATATAGATCATAATACATCTGAAAATTGCTCTAACTATCGAGAGTGATCAAGAGCGAGAATTTTGAATGGCAGTAATTAAACCTCTCACCTCCTCGGTTCCCTCGGAAGCTTCAAAGGAAGTGGGAAATTTACCCTTAGCAATCATCCGCAATCCCAAGGGGGCAATACTTAATAAACCCTGTAAATCGCGCCAATAATTGCCCACCACATAGAGGCCGAATTTGCGTTCATCAACCCATCCCCCTGCTTTGACTAATTCCACTAAAACTTTCCGGTGACGAATGGGACGACTACTATCGTCCGACTTGCGAGCGAGTATTTCCTGTTTAATTTTACTAATCTGATCCATGGGAGCCACTTCCATGGGACAAACCGCATTACAGAAATAGCAGCGCGTACACCCCCAAACCCCTGCGGTGCCTTGATTATAAAGTTCTAGGCGACTTTCCTGATTACCATCGCGGGAATCTGCTAGGGTGCGCTGCGCTTTTGCTAAAGCGTGGGGACCGACAAAATCGGGATTCACTTGCTTGGCATTACATTCCGAATAACAGGCGCCGCACATAATGCAGTTACCCATCTGATTGAGATTGGCTCTTTCTTCTGGAGTTTGCAGAAATTCTCGTTCGGGAATGGTGCGTGCTTGACTACTGATATAAGGTTCAACCTTTTCTAAATCGTCCCAAAACGGTTGCATATTGACGATTAAATCCCGGATAATCGGTAAATTACCCAGAGGGGCGATCGTGATTTCGGGAATTTCTCCGGCATCTTTTTGGCTACAATGGTTTAATTCACTGGCGATATTTTTTTGACAAGCCAAGGCCGAACGGCCGTTAATTTTCATCGCACAGCTGCCACAAATTGTATTGCGGCAATTTTTACGAAAGGCCAAAGTTCCATCAAGTTCCCATTTGATGCGATTAAGGCAGTCGAGAATTGTATTTCCCGCCTCCACCTCTAGGGTAAAATTTTCTAGGTAGGGGGTGTCGTTGGGTCGTTGACGCAGAATTTTAAAAGAAACTTCCATACTCGGCACGGGGATGAGGGACTCCTAATACTCAGGATAATCGATGTTAACGGGCCAAAGGGGAGCTAGTAATGGTAATTAATCCTTAAGATTTTCCCCGGTCGGTTGAGCCAAGGGGTGGGTATCTAGACCTAATCATAGATGGGCAAGTCGATGGAAAACAGTTTAATCACCCCGGATTTACTGCTCTGGGTCATTAGTTTTTTGCCAACTCCAACCAGAAGTATAGTTTCTCAATTCCTTGCTAGGTATAGCTTGATCGGTTTTATGTCCTCACTTTCTCCTCCCTGTTTTCCTCGCACCCGACCAAAAATTGCGAGAGTCTTAACCAAAAATTTCCTCTCCCCCACAAGGTTTACACTTACTACCTAGTCTGGGGTCTTCTTAGCACGATTGTCATCACCGAACCATCAGTTTTAAAAAATTTATTATTCCCCTCTAGACATTTTTGGCAAGATTTTTGGTATGATCAATTTGTCAGTGTAAACTTAATTGACAGTCAGTCAAAAATCAAGGGACATTTAAAAGTACCATGAGTGATATCTCTCCTACTCCCCTAACCGGGAAAGCTCTACTACAAAAAGTCAAAGAGTTGGCCCACTTACCCCGTCGCGAAACGGCAAAACGTTGTGGTTACTACTCCCAAAGTAAAGATGGTCAAGTTCGGGTCAATTTAACCGACTTTTACGATGCTGTTTTGGGTGCAAAAGGGGTTCCTCTCGATCCCGAAGGCACTAAAGATGGCCGCGGCCGCGAACCCACTTTCCGGGTTAGTGTCCACAAAAATGGTCAAATCGTCATCGGTTCCACCTACACCGAACAAATGAACTTGCAGCCCGGCGATGAATTTGAAATCAAACTTGGCTACAAGCACATCCACCTCAAACAAACGGAATCAGAAGAATCGGTAGAAGCTTAAATAGGTTACGGAGTAGGGATAGGGATAAAAAAAATCGGCAGTCAAAAGGGCTAGTTTTGACAAGACCGACCGAAAAGACAATATGGATTCTTACCCCTAATTCTAACCCCTGACCGCCTCTTTTATCAACTTGAGGGGTTTTCCTTAAGCACTTTTTCTTCTTTTTCGCAACCCCCTAGGGATGGATTTTTGTTGGAGCTAGGCTTTACCAGCGCAAAGTTCCACAGTTATCCTATGCCTAGGGGGTTGGTTTTATGGGTGTTAGGAGACAGGAGACTCCGAGTTAGTATTCAGGAGATTATTTTTGTTTATTCTTCCCACACCCTACACCCCACACCCTACACCCCACACCCCACTTCTCTAACACCTAATTGACAATGGACATTGCTGCCTTAATAAAAATTATTATTTTCCTGTTAGTCTGGTTAATTCTCTGGCTGCCCATTGCCATTGTTTTAGGGAGTCGTTTGGGATGGCAACCGCTGCAAGGGACAAAACCTGACCAGAAATTGCCACTGGTGGCCTCTCTTTACGTCTTGGCTCCCTTAGTTATCTGGGGATTATTAAAGATAGAGGGGAGCAGCCTCCATAATTACGGATTAATTTGGTCATTTTCCCTATTTATCTCCCTAACTAAAGGATTAATCCTAGCAGTGGTGGGATTAGGGATAATTTTTTTCCTAGAGGGGATTTTGACATGGGTACATTGGCAGCCCAAAAACCTCACTCGCGCTTTTTTCTTGAGTTCACCCCTGTTGATAGTGGCCCTCTGGGTGGGTATTACCGAGGAATTAATCTTTCGGGGCATCTTTTTGAGCCAATTAAGCCAAGAATACGGTTTTTGGGTGGCGGGAGCCATTTCTAGCCTAATTTTTGCCCTGCTGCACCTGCTTTGGGAACGTCAGCAAACGCTGCCGCAACTACCCGGTTTATTTCTGATGGGGATGGTTCTGGTCTGGGCGCGGGCGATCGATCATGGTAGTTTAGGATTAGCTTGGGGACTTCATGGCGGTTGGGTATGGGGATTGGCCTTGCTAGACAGTGCCGAATTGATGTCTTACAGCGATTCTGGGTTAGCTTGGGTTAAAGGTATCTATAACCAACCTTTAGCGGGTTTAGCCGGCATTCTTTGCCTCTTGGGGACAGCTTGGGGGTTAAACTTGCTTCAGTAGCCAAAAGCCGGTAAAAGTGCGACCAGAATCATCCGGTTGTATGAGGAGAAAGTGTAAACCTTGGCCTTCCTCTTTGGTTGCTTGATAAGCATTGGCTGCCCGGGCCACTTCTTCATCTTCGTAGGTCAGGAAAATCCAACGCTCATTTAGACCCGATTCCAAGACTAAACCGCCCGATCGCCCCGTTTCTGTGGGAATATGATCGATAAATACTGGGTTAATTTCCTCTAACCAACGAGCGATCGCCAGAGATTTTTTACCACCGGTAATAACCACACCGGGGATCATTAAAGTGGAGGCTAAACCTAGTTTTAAAGGAGAAAAGGCCTCTGGTAGGGAAAGAATCGGTATTCGGCGATCGCCAAAAAAGTTAACTAAATCAACGGCGGGAAAACGAGCAAAACGCCACTCTTGACCTAAAAATTGGTCGGGTACGGGTTGTGGTGGAGGATAGTCGATATTTATGGGGATTTGCCGCAATTCTAGCTGTTTTTTCAGGGCGTTAACGTGACGGGTTAACTCGATTTTGATCTGTAAATTCTGACCAGCGAGGAGAAATAAATTGGCGCATTGGGGGCGAAAAACTTGGATAATTTCTGGGGGGGAGACTTGACAAGCTTGCTGTAACTGTTGGGTTAACCAGTCGCTATTAGCTTGGGATTGGGGACAGGAATTTTCATAGATAAGATGACCGAGAGGATCGGAAATTAACAATTGCCAGACTGTGCCAAGAGGGGAAGAAGATGAAGATTTATAAAAATCCGCTTGCCAAATAGTCATAATTCAGTAAAAAGTCACCAGTAAAAAGTCAAAAAATGGTCAGGAGTAGAGGTCAACTAAAAATTTTACCTTACCAAGACTTTTAAAATCTAGGAGCGAGACAAAAAAGGCTATATACTAGGGAAAGCTATAGCAAAAAATATCGAGACAATGGAAGAAAATTGGCTAGAAATTGGGACAA
>NZ_JASJFE010000880.1:0-3370 GCF_030067735.1 Microcystis sp. M53598_WE2
ACATATCTGGTGTAATTGCTTGACATATCTGGTGTAATTAGGGTAAGATAGGATACTGTAGTTAGGATGCTAGGTTTCTAAAGGCAGACTATTATGGACATCTATAAGAAAGGACGATGACAACCCTTAAATCAGACTGTAGGGTCAATTCATGAATTGACCCTACTATAGCCCTCAATGGTAAAAATGGCTCTTCTCGACCTTACAGATAACACCATCGATACAATCCATTCACTGAATTAACAAAAAAAAATGGCCACCAGACAATTTCGAGTAAATCTTAGTCAAAAGGACTCTGAATATCTTAAAGAAATAGCTAAAGAGCTAGACTTAACAGAGTCTGAAGTCATTCGTAAAGGATTAAAACTCATGGCTTTATATGCTAAAACTGAGACGGAGGAAGATACTCAATTAATACTGCAAAAAGGTAATGAACAGAGACCACTACTAATTGTTTAGTTATGACCAGTGATTCAAAAAATGAGACAGAGGAAGTTAACAACCCAAAAGATCCCAGCGCTTCTTTGGTTCTTCCAACTGAAAGGAACTCTGTGCGTCATAATCTAAAGAAGAATCCGGAGCCTTATCATTTAGACAATGAAGTATCTGAATTTGGTAAACCAGCTACAGCTATATCACCCTCAGACCAAAGACATAATTTTAATACTAAAGTAGTTGGTTCCTTAGCAAAGTGGCTTTGGTTGGGATTGTTAGCCACTGCTGGTTTACAAATTCTTTCTATTTGTCTCATTTCTTTTGCTTCTCTTGGAATTTTTAATTTAAATATAAACTTGAAAGCTATCGAAGAACAAGAAGTACAAAGTAGAGTGGATAAAGCGGCAACCCTAATTAATGATTCTTCTAAGACAATTTATACTTTTTTAGGGCCAATAGCTACAGCAGTCACCGCCTTTTATTTTAGTGGTTTGGGTAGTTCGTCGAAAACTAACGATGAAAACTCTGAAAATGAAAAAAATGAATAGAACTTTTAAAAAAACACGAAAAAATCCCTCCCATTGGTAATTTTAGTACAAGGGCCAGAAATCTCAACCCCAGAAACCTCTCCTCCCCACTTTCCTATACTTTTGAAGTGGAAGAAAGTTTTAGTTTAATTAATCTGACTACAGGCCTGTTTTTGTCGTTTCTAAATACCCCTGATAACTTGACCGGAACTGTTCGATCGATAGGTTCTTTGTCCAATATTCTACCAGAGCATGACCCCAGGCCCAAGCTTCCTTGTCAGCAGTGCTATAATTTTCTAATAGTATTGGCCAAAGTGCCAATAAATCAAAACTTTTATTCTCCGGATTTAAGAGAGAAGAAAGCTCGTATGCCATCTGTAATTTACCGATCGCTACTGGTAATTGTTCCACAGGAATTTGTTCAGCTAAAAGATAGGCTAAAGTCGGTCTTCCCGTGGCTAAAGTGGAGATAAAACCTAGAATAGGACTTTTTAATAGGGCCGTTAAACCTTGCCCCGTGGCCATCTGTAAAGTATAGCGATCGATTATTTTCGCCGCTGCCAGGGTTCGAGTTTCTAAATCCGCTAAAAAACGGGCTAAACGCAACTGTTTGGCGGGCGAAATTGCCCCCAGTAAAGCGATTGATAACTCCTCATCCCCCCAAGCTTCTCTATCCGGCTGTTGACTGACCATCGGCAAAATGCGATCGCAGAGATTCTCGAATAATTCCGCCCGATACTGCAAGCATTCGCGGATATTGACTTCTTTGGGACTTTCTCCCGTCAGCCAATTATAGGGGGGTTGCCACTCTCGCAGCGGACGCAGGCGATCGACTTGAGAAACACACACTATAACTGGTAAATTGTCAATAGTTTGTTGCAAATCTTTAAGAAAAGCCTCATCCATGGCCAGGGCGGGATCGAGGGCGGGGGTGACAAGAATTAATAAATCGGCGTTTTCGGCATAATTTAGAACCTTTTGCCGATCATCGGCCCGATTTGCCTGTTCATAGCCCGGAGTATCCCAGAGGATTAACTCGTCTCCTTCTGGGGTTTGCCAATGGTAGGATTGGATCGCGTCGGTACTGGGCAATAGATCCACTTGGGCTAAATCGGCCCGAAAGAGAGTATTAATTAAACTGCTTTTGCCGGCCCCG
This sequence comes from Microcystis sp. M53598_WE2, assembly GCF_030067735.1. Taxonomy (NCBI): domain Bacteria; kingdom Bacillati; phylum Cyanobacteriota; class Cyanophyceae; order Chroococcales; family Microcystaceae; genus Microcystis; species Microcystis sp. M53598_WE2. Next base: position 2,119 of record NZ_JASJFE010000880.1, read on the forward strand.
GTGCGTCCAACCAGCAGAATATTAACCGGTTGGCGATCAATTTCCGTGATCGGTTCAGCTTGGGCGAGAATTTCCTTGAGAGTAGTAGTGGCGATTTTCGTCTTGGTGGGGAGAGTTGGGGCGAGATTACTGCCACTGTAGAGTAACACCGCTTGGCGAGAAAGGTTTCTTAGGGCATTTTCCCGCAAAACTTGCCCTAAATTGACTAATAATTGCTGATCCGCTCGATCGCTGTACTTTTGACTAGCAACTTTAGCCACAGCCGCAGCGGGATTGATCACCCATTGCGCCCAATTCCAGACCTGCCAAAGTTTCTGGGCCGAGGGTTGCAATTTTTGATAAACTTCGTAGGCCTGATAGGCTTGCCCGATGGTGATTTGATTCAGGGCCGGGGAAAGATTCTGCATCCAGCGATCGCTATCATCCACAGTTCCCCGAATTAAACCGTAGGCCTGGGGAATGTAAATATTTAATAAGGGGTACTTGACATCGGGGTAATATATATGAGCGATGGCACTGACCAAATCCTGACAGCGTTGCCAAAAAGTCGCCCAATCTTCCCAAACCGGGCGATCATTGCGGGCCTCGACGATAATCCTCTCGATAATTTCCTCGACATTTCCCCCGGAATCACCCTCAGGAGGGGTTAATTCTGCCTTAATTTCCCCGATGGCGGCTTCAATTTCCCCGACTGCTGGGCGCGTCCATTTGACCAACAGGAAGCGCCAAGCGACAAAAATCAGGGTAAAAACTGCCCAAATCCAATTCAAACCCCATTGATGGATCTGAAAGCCGGCGGCCACGATCAGAAAAATCACCACGGCGGCGATCGGAACTGCTAAAATCAACCCTTGCCAAGTTTTTAACCGTAACATTGCTCGATCTGGTTTTTTTCCATTCTACCGATCTCTGATTCTCGGTTAGGGGGCAGTCCTGATGCCAAAGTTGGCACCGCCAAGCCTGAAAATATTCTGATTGACGAATTGGCGTTATTTCAGCTTCTAAGTACCTAAGCAAAATTAATTACACATATCTAACCACCTCTTGCCCCTTGCCTCTTGCCTCTTGCCTATCTTCACTAGGAAATTAATTTTGCACGACTACTTATTTTCCAGTCAGTGCCTCTCCTGATATGTAGCCTATACTCAAGGGATTGAGTATTACTTGCCACTTGGTCACTCAATCCAAGCTTTTGGGGGGTTCTACCCCCCAAACCCCCCGTTGGGGGCGTGGCGCCGCCCCCAAACCCCCC
>NZ_JASJFE010000202.1:0-3533 GCF_030067735.1 Microcystis sp. M53598_WE2
CCTAATTGGCGTTTTCTGACCTGAAGGAAGATCACTGCTCGGTTATCGGCTAAAATTTAAGATATGTAAAGAAGGGAGATAAATTTTATGGCCGCTAATGTTGAGATCTATACTTGGAGTTCCTGTCCTTTCTGTATCCGCGCTAAGGCATTACTCAAGAAAAAAGGGGTGGAGTTTACCGAATATTGTATCGATGGTGATGAAAGAGCGCGGGCCAAAATGTCCGATCGAGCTAATGGTCGTACAAGTGTACCACAAATTTTTATAAACGATCAACACATCGGGGGCTGCGATGACATCTATGCTTTAGATAGAAGTGGTGGTTTAGCTCCCCTGTTGCAGAATTAAGGATAAAAACTATTAATGAAACTAGCCTTTATTATCGATCCGATCGAGTATTTAGATCCGGGCCATGATACCAGTGTAGCTATCATGGAAGCGTCGCAATTATTAGGACATGAAGTCTGGATGACTTCCATCACTGATCTCAGTGCGATTGCGGGAAAAGCTTGGGCAAAACTAACTAAAATTGAACTGGTTCCCGTGGAGTTAAAAGATAATCATTGGGAGGCTGTATCTCAATGGTATCAGAGACAAGAGACAGTTTTTACCTGCCTAGAAAACTTCGATTTTGTCTGGATGCGAAAAGACCCACCCGTGACAATTGCCTATCTTTATGCCACCTATTTATTAGACCTGATCGACCCCCAAAAAACCCAAGTAATTAACTCAACTAGGGGTTTACGCCATGCCAACGAAAAGTTATATACTATTCACTTTGCTCAGGTAATGCCCGCCACAATTGTTTCCCAAGATAAAGCGACGATTAGGGAATTTGTCAACCAAAAAGGGGCGGCAGTTATGAAACCTTTGGGGGGCAAAGCAGGGGAGGGAATTTTATTTCTTAGTCCCGAAGATCGCAATCTCAATTCAATGATTGAAATTAGCACAAAATGGGGACAAGAACCGGTAATGATTCAAGATTATTTACCAGCTGCCAAAGAAGGAGATAAACGCATTATTGTCCTCAATGGTGAACCCATCGGGGCAGTTAATCGCATTCCCACCGGTTCGGAATTTCGCGGTAATATGGCGGTGGGTGGACGGGTGGCAAAAACAGAAATCACCGATCGAGAATTAGAAATCTGTGCCACTTTAGCCCCAAAATTACGAGAAGATGGCCTATATTTTGTCGGATTAGATGTGATTGGTGGCTATCTGACGGAAGTTAATGTCACCAGTCCCACTGGCATTCGCGAGATCGATCGATTAAACAATGTTAGTTTAGCTCAACAGGTAATTCAATGGCTAGAAAATTTTGCTTGTGCCAAGGCTCGGCCTTGACACACAATATTTAAGGCTCTTTATTAAAATATCCTTCAGGTAGAACCTGAATAAAGGGTTCCCAAGTAGAACCTGGGAACGAGATAAGAACTCAAATCTGATAACTGATAACTGATAACTGATAACTTACCCACTGATAACTGATAACTGATAACTGATAACTGTAAAAAAATGAATGCTTTATCAATACCGACGTGGATAGTTCATGTATCGAGTGTCGTAGAATGGATAGCGGCAATCTGGTTAGTCTGGACCTATGGCGACATCAGTAGCGATCGATCGTGGCGAATGTTATCTTGGGGAATGTTACCCGCTTTAATTGGGGCAATGTGTGCCTGTACATGGCATTTTTTTGATAATATCAGTGCCTTATCCTGGTTAGTCACCCTACAGGCAGCCATGACTGTCTTAGGAAATTTTACCCTCTGTGCTGCCGGTTGGTGGCTGTGGCGTTCCAGTAAAATTAGCGTTAACAATGAATAAAGAGAGTTTATTTGCCATTTCCCTGTTTCCCTATCTGGGGTTTCTTTGGTTTGTCACTCGTTCGGGAAAAATGCCTCTTTTAGCCCTAATTGGCTTTTATGTGCTGTTAATCTTCGTTTTTATCACCATTCCTGCCGGTATCTACGCCAAAATCCACTATGGTCAAGAATTAGCCAACGTCGATTGGTTACACGGCAGTGCCGAACTTTTCCTCACCCTCTCCAATATTCTCGTCGTCTTAGGTTTTCGTCAGGCAATTTTAGCCAAAAAGGAAACAGAGAAAGGGGAACAGGGATAAGGGGTGTGGGGTGTGGGGTGTGGGGTGTGGGAATTGGGGTGTAGGGTGTAGGGTGTAGGGTGTAGGGTGTGGGGAAGTGGGAATTGGGGTGTAGGGTGTAGGGTGTAGGGTGTAGGGTGTAGGGTGTAGGGTGTGGGAAGTGGGGAAGTGGGGAAGTGGGGAAGTGGGGGGTATTTTCAGGGAACAGTGGACAGTGAACAGTAAACAGTAATCAGTGAACTGACAACTCACATCTGATAACTGATAACTGATAACTGATAACTGATAACTGAATTGTGATACAATCGCCCCAAAACGTCCCTGCGTCAGTCAAATATGTCCCCGATTACACCGTCCATCAGTGTCAACGAACCAAACCCGCAGGCTGCTATCCAGACTTTATCGGTAGTGGTTCCCATTTATAACGAAGTGGACAGTATCCCCCATCTCGTCGAGAGTATCGCCACGATTTTGCGTTCTTATCAAATTAACTACGAGATAATCTGTGTTGACGACGGTTCTAAGGATGGTTCCACCGAGGTTTTAACTAATTTAGCCAAAAATCGCGATGATCTCAAGGCGGTAATATTGCGACGCAACTACGGACAAACCCCCGCCATGGCTGCCGGATTTAATTATGCCACGGGACAGATAATCGTTACCCTCGACGGCGATTTACAGAACGATCCCAATGATATACCCCTATTATTGGCCAAATTAGAGGAAGGTTATGACCTCGTGAGTGGCTGGCGCAAAAATCGCCAAGATGACCGGGTAAAACGGCTTTTACCCTCAAAAATAGCTAATTGGCTGATAGCAAAGGTAACAGGGGTCAAATTACACGACTACGGTTGTTCTTTGAAAGCCTATCGAGCCGAATTAGTCGCCGATATGAATCTCTACGGGGAATTACATCGTTTTTTACCCGCATTGGCTTTTATTGAAGGGGCAAAAATAACCGAAATTCCCGTTAATCACCACGCTAGACGGTTCGGACAGAGTAAATATGGTTTAGGTCGCACAATTCGCGTGATTATGGACTTATTTACTGTCTTTTTTATGAAAAAGTTCCTCACCCGTCCGATGCACATTTTTGGACTCTACGGACTGTTATCGATGGTAGTGGGGATTATTTTAGGCACTTATCTGACTATTCTCAAACTCGGTTTCGGACAAGAAATCGGCGATCGACCTTTGTTAATCCTGGCCGTGTTATTCTTTTTAACTGGGGTACAATTACTCTGTTTTGGTCTTTTGGCAGAAATTTTGATGCGAACTTACCATGAATCCCAAAAACGTCCCATCTACCGCGTTCGTACTGTTGTCGGGAATAGGGGATTTTTCAGTGAGCAGTAAACAGTGAGCAGTAATCAGTGAAAAGACAGTAGGAAGCTGCTATTTAATACTGCCCACTTAATACATACTGCAC
>NZ_JASJFE010000672.1:0-2038 GCF_030067735.1 Microcystis sp. M53598_WE2
CAAGAACGGTCATCTTCAAAAATAATAATTGTTCCTGTAGGAAGACGTTCTCGGGAGCATCTCACCTTTGTAACCCCTAAATCAGGTTTTTATGTCAAGCTATTTTGAAAGCCTTGCTAGAAACCAGTTTTATGGATAAGTATAATTACTCACTTGCATAAATGAGATGCTCCCGACGTTCTCCTTGTAACTGCCCTCGATTCCACATTCTCCAAGCAGTGTCATAACTGATCCCTTTTTTCTTAGCATAATCTGATAGTTTCATGTGAACTGCAATGTAAACTTGTACTAACCATATTAGCAGTTGTTTGCAGTCATTTGCATATATTTTTTACAAAACTTTACAATACTAAATCCGTTGAATATAGGCTACATATCAGGAGAGGCACTCCACTTGCGGGAGTGACTCTTAAATGATTACAGATGTGTCAGCAGCTGCGTGTAAGCATCCCACCGAAAAACTAATGCACGGGGGGTTTGGGGGGTTCTACCCCCCAAAAGCTTGGATTGAGTGATCAAGTCGGAAGTAATACTAAATCCGTTGGGTATAGGCTAAATATCAGGAGAGGCACTCATGCAAAACGGAGAATAAATAATCAGTTTTTAATAACCAGATTTAGTATAAAAGTTCTGCCCGATAAGCACTTCAGGATTCCATAAGCAAAAATTATCACACAAAGTCGAGAAGAGCCACAACCGAAAAATCCGCCCCCATTTCCTCAGTAATCGATCACGAGCAGGGTATGCAGGGCGACACGGATTCCCATTATACTAGAAAGTATATAGCAATATTAGGGCATTTGTCAACCCCAATGTACGAGAAATTTTCTGATAACTGATAGCCGATCAATTTAACTATTTACTGCTTGCTGAAGACGGGATAGATCCCAACCTTTTTGATTGAGAAGTAGCCAAGACTGCATTAAATCCGGACCGTGTAACTCCCCCATCAAAGCGGCGCGTAGAGACTTCATCACCAGACCCTTTTTAACCCGATGGGCTTTAGTTGTTGTCTCAACAATTCCCTTAGCAACTTCTCCAGTCAAATCGGGAGTAATAGCGGCAAGAATATCCTTGATAATATCCTTAACTCCCTCTAATTGTAATTGACTTAGAGCTTCCTGATTATAATTAGCCACAGGGGTTAAAAGTAAGCGACTTTCAGCGACAGCATCACTTAAACGAGTTAAACTCGGACCGATGAGAGTAGCCAAACCGATCAACCAAGCTCGATCGGTTTCAGCATCAAAATTATACCCTGCTTCTTGCCAGTAAGGGAGAAGTAAAGGCACTAATTCCTCACCGGTTAAACGATGGAGATATTGACTATTAATCCAATCCAGTTTAGTCCAGTCAAATTTTGCCCCCGCTTTATTTACCCGTTCTAAACTAAACACTTCAGCGGCCGTTTCAAGGGTAAAAATTTCTTCAGTGGAATCGGGAGGAGTCCAACCGAGGAGAGTCATGTAATTAACCAAAGCTTGCGGCAGAAAACCCAGTTTTCGGAAATCATCGATCGAAGTGACTCCATCCCGTTTAGATAACTTGCGACCCTCCTGATTTAAGATCAAAGGACTGTGGGCAAACTCCGGCACTTTTGCCCCTAAAGCTTCGTATAAAAGAATTTGTTTAGCCGTATTAGCGATGTGATCTTCCCCACGAATAACATGGGTAATTTCCATATCAATATCATCAACAACTACCGCTAAATTATAGAGAGGCTGACCGAAGTTTTCTTCCCCATTTTCCGAGGTACGAGCGATCACCATATCGCCACCTAAATCACTACCTTTCCAGATAACTTTTTCCCGGATTAAATCCTGCCAAATAATTTCTCGATCATCGTCAATAATAAAACGAATTACTGCTTTTCTCCCCCCTTGCTCGAATTGAGCTTGTTGTTCGGGGGTGAGATAACGATGACGATTATCATAACGGGGGGCAAGATTGCGGGCTTTTTGTTCTTCCCGCATTTTTTCCAATTCTTCCGGGGTACAATAACAACGATAGGCTAAACCTCGATCGAGCAGGGTTTGAA
>NZ_JASJFE010000871.1:0-4959 GCF_030067735.1 Microcystis sp. M53598_WE2
AATTCTTTAATACCTAATCGTTTAATCCAAGCGGATAAAATCGTTTCAAAATCTTCTGCAACTTCGTAGGTGACAGACCATCCCAAAGTTTTTAATTCTTCGGCAAAATGACGCATCGCCGACCAGATTAAAACTAATTTTTGCTGATGATAGGGTCTTTGTCGAATATGATTGTGGGATTCAATTAAAATAACCGGCGTTTCCTGTGCATAGGCTTGACGATTAGCTAAGGCCGCTTGTCCTGTCCATAATTGATCCCCTAAAATCCAAATACCAATGGTCATAATTATCTCATTGCCTCGACTATTCCCCCGTATTTTTTAGCCATAATATCCGCCATTTCCCGAGCAGAAAATTTACTGGCTTTATCAATGCTGGGGGTAAATGTCCCCGTAGGGGTTAAATAATGGGTGAATACCCCGACTTTTTTGCTAATAATCCACATATTTCTGGAAGTCAAAAATCAAAAAGGGGATGGGAAGTGGGGTGTGGGGTGTGGGGTGTGGGGTGTGGGGTGTGGGGAGTTTTCTCAGTGAACTGATAACTGATAACTGATAACTGATAACTGATAACTGATAACTGACTCCTGATTAGGTTTTTGTCCTGAGACTTTGGGCGCTTAGATAAAGTTGCGTCCATTCTTTGACCACTTGCGTGCGTTTAAAGTTTAATTCGCCGGCGATTTCCTCAAGGGTTTTACCCGCTTTTAAGCCATCGATAACGCTTTTACCCGTGGGAGAAAGACCGGCATAGAAACTTTGCCATTGACTGAGAGTTAAGCCAAAATTATGCTCTTTCGGGCTGATTTCTAACCATTCACTGATTAATTCTGTCCCTTCCTTGAGGGCAAAAACCTTAATCGCATGATAGCCAACTTTTTCCCGGAGACGATAAATCCGTTGGACGGGAATATTCATCGCCAAGGCGATCGCATCTTGGCTTTCGCCCCCTAGATAGAGGTTAAACCAAGTCACCGCCTCCGGACTAACATTTTCCTCTAGATACTTAGCAAAACTCTCTTGAACTTTTACCCGGAGAATTTGCGCTTCTTGGCAAGTGCGTTCATCTTCGTAGGTAGCGATCGCATTTTGATCCAGTAAACTTAAGCTAGTTTCCCCCTCATCGTCACTAATTTCATCGGAGAGAATCCGGATCATTTCTTGCCGCGGCACATTAGTGATACCGCTTCTCGATTGACGACGGAGATAATTAACAAAACGATAGGCTAACAGGGGTTGATTGCGGATCGGACGCAGAGCGTATTCCTCTAGGGTGGCTAACAGCAGCTGATCGCGAGTAGCTTGATCGGTGGTACAACGAGCGATCCATGCTAACTGGGATTGCAGATAGCGATCGCTATTTAACATCTCTTGAATAATTTCTTGCAAGACATCGGCCACCGCTTGCCGACGATCGCGACTTAAGGAAACCCAAGTGCGAATTTTTTGCCGGAGAGTGACACAAGCGCCGAGACGATCGATCAGGTTACGATAGCCGCGGGTGGGACTAACTTTGAGATAGCGTTGCCGTAAAATTTGCCAAAGATAGACTAATCCCCGTTTAGCGATTTCTAAATCTCTCTCATCTAAATTTTCCCAACGTTGGCTATCTTCACCGAGTAACCAATTGATAATGGTATCCCGTTGGCGATCGGTTAAGGAATCCTCTGTTTGAGAGAGGCGATCTTGCCATTGTTGCCTTAACTCGTCGATTATTGTCGTCATCGAAAAATTGAGTTCCAAACCCCGTCTTTTGAGGACGGCTTTAGTTTGAATATTAGCGCATTTACACGATATATGCTAGAACCTGAGCCATGGAGAAAGCCTATCGCTACCGATTTTACCCAACACCCGAACAAGATAGGACTCTAGGCAGAAGAGAAATAGGAATTGTGCGGAAAGTGCGCTCGCATCGCTTCCTAGGGTGTGTTCCCTGAAAACATGACAATTTCAAGGTTAACCAATATTTGGGAATGCACCACCCCTACCATTTATAATTCGGGAACATTTTCCTGTTCATAATTTTCTATTAATATTCCCAAAATTTCCATTAAAGAAGCAAGAGGATGATTTTCATTTTCTCCTATTTCATCTATCAAATTATCTAACATAATTACTAATTGTTCATATTCTGATTCGCTACGGGGTATAAAGAGTATTGGCTTTAAGTTTGTCCAGGCTTGCCGTGTTTTCTCTAGATCTATCGTCGGCATTTTTTTACTCCTTCCATTTATTTTTGTCCTATTCAGCATGAGCCTGTAGGGTGCGTTCCCTCAAACCATTGTGGCTTTAACATTAATTTGTATTTGGGAACGCACCACCCCCAACGCTTACTCCCTATTGGGTTTCACTATCATTCAACCCAACCCACAATTGCAGGGTGATTATTCTTTTAATTGTCAGCATCAGGATTTTCAGGCTTGGGGGACTTTCAGGATGGTTTAGTTGAGGGCTGTGATTGATTTGCTGCTCAAAACCTAGGGCTATAGGTGAGAATTTTATTAATAAATCCCGAAAATATTGCCCTTAATTAGCTTTAACTTTCTGCCCGATCGTATCGGCAGTGGTAGTGGAAACCATGGCCGCCATAACTTGTTCGGGGGAAACCGTAAAAGGCAGACGATGAATGTCCGAATTAGGCTGACAGGCAATTGCGGCCGCGTGGCGCAATTGGGCAAGGGAAACATCTCTTAATCCTAAATCCTCTAGGGATTTAGGTAAACCAATTTGTTCATAAAACTGGATTAGTTGCCCCCGGGCCGATACTGCCAATTGATTGCCCAAAACTATTTCCTCTAGACGCAATTGGGCGAGAATGCCGTAGGCGACTTTTTCCCCGTGCAGGGCATGATGGCAAGCGGGAATATGGGTTAAACCATTATGAATTGCATGGGCGGCCACGGTACGACAATTAGCACCCCCTAAACCACCAATTACTCCGGCTAATAAAACGGTGGCATCTACCACCTGTTTCCAGTCCTCCCCGCCGATATTTTCCAGGGCTGCCGGGGATTTTTGGAAAAGAATATCCCGCAAAACCCGGGCCTGTTGGACAGCGGCAATGATCAGGGTTTCTGTGGAGTGACCGCTACTGACAGAAGCTTCGTACCATTTAGCGATCGCATCGCCAATACCGGCGATTAAGGTTCTTTTCGGGGCAGTTTGGATAATACCGTAATCGAGAATTAATAAATCCGGACAACGGGCTAGGGACAGATCGTAAAGAAACGCCCCCGCGTCGGAATAAACGTTAGATAGGGCTGTCCAAGCGGCACAGGTAGCGGCGGAGGTGGGAATCGTAGCGATCGGCAAATGGCACTGATGGGCGAGTAATTTGGCCGTATCGAGGGCCTTGCCGCCACCCACACCGATGATAAAATCTGCCTCATGACTCTTGACAGATGCCTTTAAATATGCTAAGGAATTTTCCGAACAATCGGGGGCGTAACTGTGATAGCTAGGAGTGAGATTTTTCAGGGGAGATGACAAAAAAGCTAAATTGCGATCGCCGCCCACCACCAGGGGACGTTTACCCAAATCCGCTAATTTGCCGGTGGATTCTTCTAGGGCATTGTCACCCCGAATCACTTGTGCGGGGGCGATTAACAGGGGCAAAACAGCGACAGCATTGGACATTTTTTGACAACCTCTCAGGATTATTGGCTAAGTTTAGCGAAACTTTCGGGAAAAAGCTGTAGTTCAGGAGTATTATCCCCCGGGGCGGAGAAGGATTTTTTAATCTGTCCCAGGTACAAAGGAGCAGATAAACCGGGCTGAGGGTGAACAAGAGTGCGAGCGCTAATGATAAATTGATTATTACCGCCAGCACCGGCGCGACCGGAGGAAAACAAGTCACTAGCGGCTTGTTTTAGGGTTGCTTCCACCTGCTCGGGAGTAACAGTATTGGGCAGGGAGATAACAGCTTGATTAGCTCCGTTATCATAGACAAGGGAGAATCTAACCGCTCCCGGAATTTCGGTACGGGTAAATAATCCTAACCCAAGACCGAAAATCCCCACCGTCAACACGGCCATAAAGCTAGTGACACCGACGAGACGAAAGCGGATTCCCCAACCGACGAGAAAAGCGATAATCGTGAGTACCAAAAAAACCAGCGTGGCAATACCAGACCATTGGATGTATTTGGCAAAGTTCAGGGGAATGTCCATATTTTCTATAATACTGATTCTATGAAAACGGTTAGCATAAACCATTGTACCTATCCTGTTGTCGAAACTTTCCATTCTGTCCAGGGCGAAGGCTTTTGGACGGGAAGCAATGCTTTTTTCCTCCGTTTGGGAGGTTGCGATGTCTATTGCCCTTGGTGCGACCAAAAAGAGTCTTGGAATGCCCACCGTTATCCACAACAATCGCTGCGGGAATTGGTTGAGATGGCAAAAGGGGCTAACCCCGCTATGGTGGTGATTACCGGGGGTGAACCTTTGATGCACAATCTTGATCCTTTGACCAAGGAATTAAAAAATCAGGGTTTACGGGTACATTTAGAAACTTCTGGCGCTCATCCTTTTACTGGGGTTTTCGATTGGGTGACTTTTTCTCCTAAAACTTATAAAATGCCCGATCCTAGTATTTATGCACGGGTAAATGAGTTAAAAATTGTCGTGGCTCATCCAGAGGATTTAGACTGGGCATCTATGCAGGAAAGTAAGTTATCGGAAGGGGTGATTAAATATCTACAACCCGAATGGAATACAGCAGAAAGCAAAGAGTTAGTCTTTAATTATGTTCTTCGGCATCCCCAATGGCGTCTCAGTCTCCAAACCCATAAGTTTTTAGGAGTCCGCTAGTCAGTTATCAGTTATCAGGAGTCAGTTATCAGTTATCAGGAGTCAGTTATCAGTTATCAGGAGTCAGTTATCAGGAGTCAGTTATCAGGAGTCAGTTATCAGGAGTCAGTTATCAGGAGTCAGTTATCAGGAGTCAGTTATCAGGAGTCAGT
>NZ_JASJFE010000183.1:0-1401 GCF_030067735.1 Microcystis sp. M53598_WE2
TAACTGATAACTGATAACTGATAACTGTTATGAGCGGCTAATTTCTTCGAGAATAGCCATCGCTTCTGTCACCCTATCCCTAGGGATAAATAAATGATCGTGATAATAACCAGAAATGACATTGACGCTAATTGCTGCTTCGGCCAGTTTCTCGCTAATCACCGCTAAAAATCCCACCGCCGCTAAACTAGAATGCACAGAAAGAGTAATTTGTCTATAAATATATTTGTACTGCAAGCTTGTGCGATCGGCTTGCTGACGGGGAATAATCACCGTTATGCCTTCCTCTTCCTGAAATTGGCAGATAGGAGTTAATTGTAGCTGTTCTAGTCCTGTTGCTGTTAGGGAAGAAAAAACGAATTCTTCGGGATTTAGGACTGGTTTCAGGGATTGGAGCAGAATATCGAGATTAGTTTCACCTTCCTTCGCTTTTTCTGGCGATTTTTTCGCCGCATCCATACACTGATTAGCAGCAGCGTCAGCCAAACTATTTTTAGCTCGTTCAATCCAGCGCCAGCTAATGCGATCGAATCGGGCAACTAATTGACAAGCACGCTGATAAAAGGGACGTAAACTATCGCTTTTTACCTTCCAGTCTCCCTTAACTTGATTGATGACTAATTGACTGTCTCCACGAATTTCTAGGCTTTTTAAGCCTAATTCTTGGGCTTTTTCCAATCCAATAATCAATCCCGTGTATTCAGCCTCGTTATTAGTGGCTCTGTCCATATATCTAGTCGTAGTCAAGGAATTACCCTCGGCTAAAACTATTACCGCTGCACCGGCTGCTCTCCCCGGATTGCCGCGAGAACCACCATCAAAATAGAGAATTGCTGAATTATCGGTTTTTTGAGCTTTTTTATGCATAATTTTCGTCAATAAATCTTGTTATCTCCATTTTTATCTCTTTGACAATTCTAGGCGGTAGCGATTCTGGGATCGGCAAAGCGGACAAGGCAACAATAGCAAGATTTTAGCCGATCGCCGCTACCGGGTAACTTTTTTTTCTTCGGGTTATTGATAATAATTTGCAGTTGTCGGTTATACTGAGAACATCAGCCTAGAGTTATATTGCTAATAGTTCTCAATTAAAAGCCCCATGAGTACAGACAAATTGCCATCGGAAGGTGAGAAAATCTTCCCTCTTAGTGCTTGGGAGCGCTGGCAGCTCTACCACCGGCTGCAGGCCCTGGACATTGAAGATAAATGCTCGCTCCATAAGCTTTTGCCGGTTCGCATCGATAGCCCCGCTCAACTTTTACAGCTGTGGATTGTCCTGCGACAGGTGGAGGCCTCCCGAGGCTGTTTAATCCGTTGACTGGAAACCTGTTGGCAGGCATAATCCTTGAGAAAAATTAGCAATCTGAGAGTAAAAAGTGAGAAAGTATGTCAAAATCTACA
>NZ_JASJFE010000670.1:0-7301 GCF_030067735.1 Microcystis sp. M53598_WE2
AGTTGGTACAAAAAAGAGAGGGCAACAAAGCCTGAAACTCCCGACGACCGGCTACTGACGACCGGCTACTGACTCCTAACCCCACCAACAAACTTTTTGCCGCAAACCCTAAGTACATCAAAGCTTTTAGCTTAACAAATTAGGTTTGAGATTGGTCGAGTGGAGAGTGTTATAGCAGTTATCTTCATGGTGAGATAGGAAGTTTTCCTTTTGGGGAGTCGGTCGTCAATACCAAATTAGGTTATACTTCATCTTTACGAGAAACGCTATAAGTAAAAAGCAATCTCCTGTCTCCTGTCTCCTGTCTCCAGGTTAAAAAGCATTTTTACATTTTTCCAAAGGAATGTTAAGTTTTAGGGTATTGAATGAGTAACCTTGATAGCCATGGCTCCTAAAATAGCAGGGATTATCTGTACCCACAACCGCGATCACTACCTAGCAGGAGCGATCGATAGTCTTTTAGGGCAAACCTGCCCAGATTGTGAGATTTTAGTGGTTGATAACGCATCTACCGATAAAACCCGTCAAGTGGCCGAGTCGCGTCTGGGAGATGGGCGGCTAAAATACGTTTACGAACCTATTTTAGGGCTATCTACCGCCAGAAATCGCGGGGCGAAGGAAACTAGAGCGCCGATTTTAGCCTATTTGGATGACGATGCGATCGCTAGTCCTCAATGGTTGCAAATTCTGTTAAATGCCTACGAAAATAACGAAAAACTGGCAGTAGCGGGGGGAAAAGTCACTCTTATTTGGCCGCAAGGCTACAGTCAACCCAATTGGTTATCCGATGAGTTAGCAGGGGGTTTAGGGGCTTTCGATTTGGGCGACAATGTGGTATACATTAGCCAGGCGAATTTAACTCCGCGAGGGGTTAATTACTCGATTCGGCGAGATTTTTTGGAGAAAATTGGCGGTTTTGACCCTAATTTGGGAAGAATTGGCAAAAAACTTCTCTCTAATGAGGAATTATACACTACAGAACTGGCACTCGCCCAGGGATGGCAAGTAGGCTATTTTCCCGCAGCATTGGTGGAACACAATGTTGCCCCGGAAAGAATCAATCGTCAATGGTTTATGCGTCGTAGTTGGTGGCAAGGCATCAGCGAACACTACCGGGAAGAAGTGGCAGGAAGGACGGGATTGGCTCAATTTAGGCGAGGAGGTGAGCGTTTGGTGAGAGGATTGGTTAAATATGTCAAATTTATCAATGATCCCGCTAAAAGCTTTGATAATCTTCTCTATGCCTACGGACAAATCGGTTATTTAAGCGAGGCCGCCAAGGCGATGTTAAACCCTCAAAAGTAAATTATTGTAAATAAATGAGTAAAAAAGCGTTAATTTGTGGTATATCGGGGCAGGATGGAGCCTACCTAGCCGAATTACTGTTAAAAGCCGGCTATACAGTTTGTGGCACCTCCCGGGATGCCCAAATGTCCTCTTTTAGTAACCTGAAACGTTTGGGAATCAAGGAACAGGTAAAACTAGAATCGATGGCACTGAACGACTTTCGCAGTGTCCTACAAGTCTTAATTAAAATTCAGCCCGATGAGGTCTATAATTTGGCTGGACAAAGTTCTGTGGGTTTATCCTTCGAGCAGCCGGTGGAAACCTTAGAAAGTATTGCCACGGGAACCTTAAATCTCTTAGAAGCAATTCGATTTACCGGAGCAAAAATTAAATTATATAATGCAGGATCGAGTGAATGTTTCGGGGATATCGGCGATAATTCTGCCGACGAAAATACCCCTTTTCGTCCTCGCAGTCCCTACGCTGTGGCCAAATCGGCGGCTTTTTGGGAAGTGGCTAATTATCGAGAAGCCTACGGAATTTTTGCCTGTTCAGGCATACTTTTCAATCATGAATCTCCCCTGCGTCCCGAGCGCTTTGTTACCCAAAAAATTATTGCTGCCGTGGCTAGAATTGCCCAAGGAAGTCCCGATACTTTACACTTAGGAAATATGGATATTCAAAGGGATTGGGGTTGGGCGCCGGAGTACGTTGAAGCGATGTATTTAATGCTGCAACAGGAGCAACCCGATGATTACGTCATTGCCACGGGAGAAAGTTCAAAACTGGAGGATTTTGTCGCCACAGCTTTTGCTACTGTTGGCTTAAATTGGCAAGATCATGTAGTTTCCGATCAAAGTTTATTAAGACCAACAGATTTAGCCATTAGTCGCGGCAATCCCAACAAAGCTAAGGAAAAATTAGGTTGGCAAGCACAATACAAAATGACTGATATTGTCCGCATGATGGTAGAAAATCGTTTAGAGAAATAGCCATGAATATCTTAATGATTAGTTCCACCTTTCCCTATCCACCCAGCAAAGGAGGAACTCAGGGCAGAACTTTTAATTTACTCAAATATCTCAGCAAAAATCATGATATTACTCTCATCGTTCAGCGTACTGCTGATGTCAGCGATGAGGAGGTAGAAAAGTTAGGTAACTTTGTTAGTAAATTGGTAGTTTTTCCCCGTCCTCAAAATGCCAAAACTGGAATAATTGCTAAACTGCAAAGATTAGCTCAATTCCTGAAAACGGGAACCCCTCCCAATGTACTTTTTGGCTATTCTCAAGAGATGCAGAACTGGATAGATAGGGCAGTTAAGAGTCAAAAATTCTCAGTCATTACCAGTGAACATAGCGTTAATGAAATTTATATTCGTTCCGAATGGCAACGGCAAATTAGGACAGTAATTGATGTGCATAGTTCCCTCTATCAAACCTGCAAAAGTCAATTAGAAATTGGGGTTTCTAGTCAAAAATTACGGGATCGTCTCTACCTTCCTCTCCTGCGTCGCTACGAACAAAAAACTGTGCAGAAATTCTCAAAAATTGTCGTCACCACCGATGATGATCAAAAACAAATGCGAGAATTCGCTCCCAAGAAAGAGATTTATTTAATTCCTAATGCAGTAGATTTAGATTTGTTTCCCTATCGTTCCGAGGAGCCTGCTGGACATAATTTAGTGTTTATCGGTGGGTTAGATTATTGGGTTAATATCGATGCGGCCTGTTTTTTAGCTAGGGAAATTTTACCTCGTATTCAAATTACTTATCCCGAGACTACTTTAACTCTAGTCGGTGCTAATCCATCCCTAGAAGTGCAAGAATTAACTAAGTTAAAAGGAGTGATTGTGACGGGACGAGTACCATCAATGACCACCTATCTTCATCAGGCAACTGTGGCAGTTATTCCCCTAAGAACGGGTTTTGGAATGAAGTTTAAAACCCTAGAATCTATGGCTGCGGGAGTGCCGGTGGTAGCCAGCGTTCGAGGTTTAGAAGGGTTAACAGTGGAAGGAAATAATGTTCCTTTAGCAGCCTTAAGGGCTAATAGTATTGAGGAATATTGTACGGCGATTAGTAGTCTTTTTGAATCGGCAGAGTTACGAGAAAAATTATCTAGAAATGCTCGCAAGTTAATCGAAGATAATTATACTTGGCAGCAAGCAACCACTAAGTAAGAACAAGTTTTGACTGCTGATATTTGTTAGTAAATTTCTCTAGTTTTTTGTCAATTAATATGCTATCAAATCAAATACCGGTGAAAATATCTGTTGTTGTTCCTCTGTATAACGAAGAAGAAAATATCGATGCTCTCTTTGGGCGACTTTTAGCGGTTTTAGAGACAATAAATACCAGTTATGAGGTCGTTTGCGTCAATGATGGTAGTCGTGACAATACTCTCAAAAATCTCGTGGAATATCATCAACGTTACCCACAAATTAAAGTGGTTAATTTATCTCGTAATTTTGGTAAAGATATTGCCATGTCAGCAGGAATTGATTACAGTCAAGGGATGGCAGTAATTCCTATTGATGCTGATTTACAAGATCCCCCCGAATTAATTGCCGAAATGATCGAAAAATGGCAGCAGGGTTATGATGTGGTTTATGCGTCCCGTCGGGTTAGAATTGGCGAAAGTTGGTTGAAACGTTTTACAGCAGAAGGTTTCTATCAAGTCATTAATAAATTAAGTCGGGTTCCTATTCCCCCTAATACGGGAGATTTTCGCTTGATTGATCGCCGAGTGGTAGAATCAATTAAAAAGATGCCCGAACGTCAAAGATTTATGAAAGGAATATTTGCTTGGGTGGGATATAAACAGACATCAATTTTATTCGATCGAGAACCACGGTATCAAGGACAAACTAAATGGAATTACTGGAAATTATGGAATTTTGCCATCGATGGTATTACCTCTTTTAGTTTTTTACCTCTAAAAGTCTGGACCTATGTAGGATTTATCATTTCACTTGTTAGTCTTGTTTATGCTAGTTTTTTAATGCTCAGGACTATTATTTTAGGAATCGATGTACCTGGATACGCTTCTCTGATGGTTGCTATCTTATTTTTAGGAGGAATTCAATTACTGACTCTTGGTATTATTGGCGAATATATTGGCAGGGTTTATGAAGAAGTAAAGGGACGGCCACTTTATCTTGTTCGAGATTGTTATGGTTTTGAAAATCGGGAACAAGTTACTGATAAAATAACTCAAAATTAAAATACTGACAAGAGGAGAATTAACTCTATGAATACCGAAGTTTTTCAGCAATTTTTTGTCTATTGTGTCGGTAGTTGGCAAACGGAAAGAACCTATCATTATCTAGCCGATCAAGAAGTGGAACGTTCCCGTACTGAATTCCTCATTCAACCCCTGACTAGGGAGATTAAACAGAAAGTTCTGACAGATAATAACTATCCTGATATTGCGGATTTAGAAAGTATCCCCGGGTTTAATTTAGGTTTCTATACCATCTCGGAAAAAGGGGAAGAAGTGCGACAAAATCTTAATCTTTTATTTGTGGTTAAAGCAGAAAATAACGGTTATTTAGAAGGGGATTATCTTCGTGATCGCGCCTACGAAGAAGCAAGACCAATTATCTCTGCTTTTCGCTTTGATTCCACTACCAGAGAGTTATTAATGACCACCAATTATACTCGCAGTGTTTCCGTGGATTCAATTACTTTAATCAATCCAGACCTGCGAATTCGCAAAATTATTAACTATCAACGTCCCAAGGAGGGGGAACCCTTGGAAAAAGTTCTCTTGGTCGGTTTTGGAGTTGAGTGTAAAGTCAGTTAAAAAAATATTTCTTTCCCCCCCCCTTGATTCTCCAGTCAGGGGGAGATTTTATAATAGGGTAACGATAGGATTAAGGAGCAAAAATAATGCTCAGAATCGGTCAACTTTCCCTAGAAAGTGGTGTTTCGATTAAAACGATTCGTTATTACGAGGAATTAGGACTAATTCAGTCCCCTGAGAGGACAGAGGGACAATTTCGCCTATTTACTCCCGATACTGTCCATCGCTTGCTGTTTGTCAAAAGATTGCAATCTTTGGGTTTAAGTCTGCAAGAGATCCGCGAATGTTTAGTAATTCATGACCATGGTGAGTTACCCTGTGGAGATATTCAGGAAAAATTAATTAAACATATTGCTGAGATCGATCAACAAGTGGAACAATTGCTTTTATTGCGTCAACAATTAACCGAAACCCTGCAAGAATGGACGGATACACCTGTAAAAGACGATCAATTTATTTGCCCTAATCTCAAGGTTTAACTATCATGAAAAAGTTGATTGTATTGGTAACTGTAGCACTTATTTCTACTCCTGTAATTGCTCAACATTTACATCTTGATTCACCTCAAACTCAGACTTTACAAGCAATTCCTGACAATATACCAGCTTGGATGTATAACAAGCAACGTAATCATATTTATCCCCAAAGAGGGGTTTATAACAATGCAATTTATAATGTCAGAGATTTAGCTTTAGACTTGAATGCGATCGCTGTTGGTCATGCCTTTGCTTACGAAGATATCGTAACGGGAAAAGCGAAAGATTTAGAAACTAAGACATACCAAACAATTAATTGGGTTTTAAAAAATCCGCCTAAATTTATGCCCGACGAGGGTAATATTTCCCCAACTTTTGGCAGAAAATACGGTGTTTTAGAACAGGTTTTCGATTGGGCGCATATTTTCCATGCTCAAACCGTTGATGTTTTAGCCAGCAGCAAATTAACCAACAAGGAAAAAGAGGCGGAAATTGAGAAATTATATCAATTTTACTTGACAAAAGTTCCCTATGCGATTACGGGATTACCCATGAATATGGGTTATCTGGATTCCCAGCCTTATTCTAAAGCCTTTCGCCAGAAATATCCGAAAGTTAATGGCTTATTTTGGGGCTACCATTGGTTACAAGGAACAATGTATGACTTGCTCTATGAGAAGACGCTAGAAGAACAAAAACAAGCTTATAAACAGGTAGGAAAACAATACCATAGTCAGGAATTGTATCGCACCGATCGAGCTTTTATGCCGATGTTTGCCGAACTTAGTCCCAAGTTTGCCCGACGTTTTCCTCAGATATCTAACACCTTCGATAACCTGCATATGTTGCACGATATGGTTAATGATATTCTGGCATCAGATTGGCTAACTCCCCAACAAAAAGACGAACAAATCACCCGCGCTATTTGGTTAGTAATGGCTGCTAATCATCAAGAAATGGCAGCAGGAAAAAATTATGGTGGTGAAGGACTACACGATCATCGTTTTCAGTCAGGAATTCCGGGGATGGGATTAATGCCAGCAGATATTTCTCACGAAGGTCATAATCACGAAAATCCTGATAATTCTGAGAAAAAACCTGATGATTCTCAAGTAGATGAGGGAGGAGATCACCAACACCATAACCACGAAAATCACTCTCCGGAAAACCCTCCTAATACGGAGAAAAAACCTGACGACAGCAATCATCAAGAGGAACCCAAAAAATGAGAAGATTTTTATTAATTGCTGTGAGTTTAGTCGTTAGTTTTACTAATCCAGTTTTTGCCAACGATCATAATAATCTGGATTCTGGTCGTCCCCTTTCTTTTGATGATGCTGAAAGTATTGGTTTTGGGGAACAATCAATAGAATTTGGAGGAAGTCTAGTCTTTCCTGAAAATAGTAATCTTGGGGGTGAGTTTGATATTGAATACCTCAACGGTATTATTCGCAATGGTCACATTATTATCGGCATCGATCCGCAAGTGGGAGGACGAGTTAATAGTGATGATACGGATTTTGATGTGGGAAATTTATCTGTAGGTTTTTTCTATAATTTCAATCGAGAATACGATAAGGTTCCCGCTTTTGCCATTCGTACCGATTTAGGATTACCGACGGGAAATAATGCTAGGGGATTAGATTTTCGTCTGCGGGGAATTGCTAGTAAAACTGTTGGTCAATTCGATCGCGTGCATCTTAATCTCGATTTAAACATAAACACTGACCC
>NZ_JASJFE010000519.1:0-8322 GCF_030067735.1 Microcystis sp. M53598_WE2
AAGCGATCGCCGCAACCGCTAAAATAGACATCGACCTAGAGACAAACCCTTCTAAGTTCAAAGGGGATGAGCTACCCGTAGAAAGCGTCAACTGGTATCAAGCAACGGAATTTTGTAAACGACTATCAAGGGAAACAAAACGGGAATATCGACTACCGAGTGAGGCAGAATGGGAGTACGCTTGTCGTGCTGGAACCACCACCCCGTTTTACTTTGGGGAAACCATTACGGGGGAATTGGCTAACTATAATGCCTATAATTCCTATGCTGAAGAACCGGATGGAGAATATCAAAACGAAACAACTCCCGTGGGACAATTTCCCCCCAATGCCTTCGGACTGTACGATATGCACGGCAATGTCTCGGAATGGTGCGCCGATACTTGGCACTATAACTATGATGGTGCGCCGACGGATGGCAGTGTCTGGATAGAAAATCGGAATGATAATGGTTCTCCTCTGCGGGGCGGTTCTTGGTTCAGCCTTCCAATTAACTGCCGTTCCGCTTTCCGCCGCGGCAGCCCCCGCCGCCGCGACTACTACGACTTCGGCGGTTTTCGGGTGGTGTGCGGTGCTGGGAGGACTCTGTAGCAGAAAAGAATTTAACTTAGTGTCAACAGACTTTTAAAAATTAGGTGGGCAATGCCCACCCTAATCTTAGGATGGCGGTTTGTAGGTAGAAGCAACGGATAATTCCTTTAATTGCTTCGCTGCCACTGTTGAAGGTGCAGAAGTGAGTAAACAACTAGCTTGCTGGGTTTTCGGGAAAGCAATCACATCGCGAATCGATTCTTCTCCTGCTAACAACATCACCAAGCGATCTAAACCGTAGGCGATACCACCGTGGGGAGGGGTTCCGTATTCAAAAGCTTCTAACAAAAAGCCGAATTTATTATAGGCTTCCTCTGGGGATAGACCGATGGTGGCGAAGACTTTTTCCTGTACTTCCCGTTGATAAATCCGCAAACTGCCGCCACCGATTTCAATACCATTAAAAATCATATCGTAGGCTAGGGCGCGAGCGTGGGCTAGATCGTCTAAATCTTCGGGATTAGGGGCAGTAAAGGGGTGATGCAATGCTTCTAGGCGTTTTTCCTCGGCGTTGTATTCAAACATCGGGAAATCCGTCACCCAGAGGAGGTTGATTTTATCGGCATCAATTAATCCCAATTGTTCCCCTAAAACTAAGCGTAGGCGGGATAGGGATTTATTGACTGTATCGGTATCTCCTGCCCCAAATAAGAGCAGATGCCCCGGTTTTGCGCCAGTCTTCTCGATTAAAGCCTGTTTTTGTGCCTCTGTCAGGTTATCTTTAATCGCACCAATGGTATCAAAATCGTAGTCTTCGCGCACGCGGATGTAGGCAATTCCCTTCGCACCCGCATCGGTGGCTTCTTTGAATAAATCCCCACCCGGTTTGATTCTGACGTTGGAAATCGCCTCGTTACCGTTGGGAATCGGTAAAACTTTCACCGTTCCCCCACTAGCGATCGCACCTGAAAACACCTTAAATCCCGAATCGGCAAAAATCTCCGCCACATTGACCAATTCCAAGCCAAAACGGGTATCAGGGCGATCGAC
Organism: Microcystis sp. M53598_WE2; assembly: GCF_030067735.1. Classification (NCBI taxonomy): domain Bacteria; kingdom Bacillati; phylum Cyanobacteriota; class Cyanophyceae; order Chroococcales; family Microcystaceae; genus Microcystis; species Microcystis sp. M53598_WE2. The sequence continues at coordinate 1,581 of NZ_JASJFE010000519.1, forward strand.
CCCATAGCGATCCATAGCCTCAGCATAGGTTAAACGGGGCAGGGGTAGGCTTATATCGATATTTTTGACTTTTTTGAAGATATGAGCGATTAAAGCCTCATTGAGGGCTAAAATCTCACTTAAGGAGAGAAAACTCATCTCCATATCCAACTGAGTAAATTCCGGTTGACGATCAGCGCGCAGATCTTCATCGCGGAAACAGCGGGCGATTTGATAGTAGCGATCCATTCCCGACACCATTAATAATTGCTTAAATAGTTGCGGTGATTGAGGTAAAGCGTACCATTGGCCCGGGTTGACACGGGAAGGAACCAGATAATCCCGCGCCCCTTCGGGAGTCGATCGAGTTAAAATTGGCGTTTCCACTTCGATAAAATGCTGTTCATCTTCGAGAAAACGGCGCATTTCTTTGACAACTTGGTGACGTAGTTGTAAATTCTGACTCATACGCTCCCGGCGTAGGTCTAGATAGCGGTATCGCAAGCGCACATCTTCCCGGACCGATTCACTTTCGGAACTGGAGACGACAAAAGGCAGTTGTTTAGTAACCCCGTTGAGAATCTCGATGCTAGTGGCGTAAATTTCGATTTCTCCGGTGGCAATGCGCGGGTTAAGGGATTCGGTAGGCCTTTGACTGACTGTTCCCGTCACCTTGATGACATACTCGTTTCTGACGGTTTCAGCGATCGGGTAGGAAGCGGGGGTTCGTTGGGGATCACTGACGATCTGGACAATACCACTGCGATCCCGTAGATCGATAAAAATAACGCCACCGTGATCGCGACGACGATCGACCCAACCGAAGAGGGTGACACTTTTTTCAATTTCGATCGCGCTAAGGTCGCCACAGTAGTGAGTTCGCATAGTCTAACTAGAGAATTACTTATATTACGAATGTAGTATAGAAAGGATGTGGCCAGAAAAAAATCAGACGGCCTTGTTCATTATGCCGGTATTTTGTCGCTCTTGTCCCTTTGTTTAGAGTATTTTTATGGTCTCCTAAGTAGCTGGTTTTAATTAAATTGAAGATAGATTTTGGGTTCGATCCCCCTTGCCACCCTTGATAAGGTGGGATCGGCACCCCCTTAATCCCTCCTGAATAAGAGGGCATCTGACAATTTTTAACACCTACCTACTTAGTCCTCAGCTATCGGCTTTTCGCGGATCGGCTATAATCAACAAGGCTCATCTAGCAGTTACCGATTTTCAACGATTAAAATCATGAATTCCTTAGAAAAAAAAATGGTGGAACTGTTAAGAGAACTCAGGGAAGATCACCATGTTTCGGGGGTAAAAGCGGAATTCGAGACGGAAGGAACCCGATTGACGGAAGCGATGCGGTTGAAAGAAATTAGTCTGAAAGCGGGGGTAGATTTTAATCTGAAAATCGCCGGTTGCGAAGCGATGAGAGATATCTTTGATGCGGTCAATTTAGGAGTCGATCGCTTGATTGCTCCCATGGTAGAAACAGCCTATGCTTTACAAAAATATCTGCGGGCAGCTAGGAGGGTTTTAGCTGATCAAGGGGTGGAAGATGTGGAGCTATTAGTTAATATCGAAACGATTACTGCCTGTGAGAATTTTCAGGAAATGTTGGCGATTCCAGAGATAAAATCTCTCCATGGTATCGTCATCGGACGGATGGATTTAGCCTGTTCTTTGGGATTAACCCGCCAGGATGTGAATAGCGAGCAAGTTTTGGCTCTGGCTTTACCTTTGGCAAAAAAAGCTAAGGCTGCCGGTTTGACTGTTGCCATTGGGGGTGGGGTGTCACTGCATTCTTTACCGTTTTTCAAAATGTTCTGCCAAGGACATTTTGACCGCTTCGAGACGCGCAAAGTTATCTTTGATTGTCCCCAAGCTTTGGATAATTTCAGTTTAGCTTTGCCAAAGGCGATCGAGTTTGAATTACTCTGGCTAGAGAATAAAAAAAATTATTATGGTGCTATTGTTCGTGAAGATGACCGGCGTTTAGAAATCCTCCATAATTTACTTTTTGGTTAAAGATACTGGTCCCTTGATTGATCGTGCAAAACCTAGACATATCCAATCAATCTGACAAATAAAAGGTAGGACTGGCTGAATAAATCTAAAAACCTTGTTGGATCAGATTTTTAGGCTTTTCTGAAATCCAAAAGTGCCAGGGATTGGAGTGATCAGGGGGAAAATCCCTGGACTTTTTCCCTGAAAATTAGGTAATTGACCACCTGAAAATGGGTAAAACCCTACACCCCACACCCTACACCCCACACCCTGCCCCCAAGAAAAACTTTTTCAGCAAGCCCTATATAGGAGTGATCAATCTTTGTGTCCTCTGTGTCTCTGTGGTTCCTTCCACACCCCCGCCCCCACCAACCAACTTTTTGCCGCAAACCCTAGATAGTTAACAGTTTCCCACCCCCAGTAGCTAATCTGGATACTTTCCTCGCAGCATATCTGGTACATTTTGTCAAAAAAACTTTTTCGTTTTAACATAAGTACACATATTTTTGGCAAAAGATCTTTTTCGTCAAAGGAGCAATTGGCAAGTTTTTACCGGGGACTAATTAGTAATCCTAGACGTGGTAAGGGTTTCAAGGCACAAGGACTAAAAATGCACAGAGTAACCCAATTCTTAGATTTTAGCAGCGGGCTGTAACTATTGCAATCTCGTTGACAAATAGGAATTTTTCTCAATTATTTTTTAAGAAAAGTAAAGATGAAGGAATGTAAATTTAAATCTTCTCAAGTATATTGGGATTTTGATAAATTTTGCTTATATAAATTAGCCCTTAGCATTCAGTTTCTTATCGCAGTTATCTTATTGGTGAAGTACAAAGTTGTTGTTTTGGGAAGTCTCCGAGCAAGGAGACGATGCCAAATCCAGTTATAATTCATCTTGATCAGAAACGCTATATTTTTCAGTGTAATTAGTCAATTTCCTTTTTATTATCAATCTAGCTGACGGCTGACGGCTAATAGCTTTCTTTTTCCTCTGTCACCAGAGTAATACCTGTCCATTCTCCCTTCTCGTTATAAGAACGAATTAAGCGCTGTCTTTGAGTAGGAGAAAGTAACCAACCCACCTCTAAAACAAAACGATGACCGGCAGTAATTTTCAGAGGTGTATTACAGGAGGCTCCATCGGGCAGCAGCAGGATTTGAATCGGCAGCGGACTATTTTCAAACAACAATCTTTGTCCCTCAATCCGAGCGCTAGAAGTAATTTGACTATCACCAAAAGTCAAAGTTTGCGAGAGATAATTATCCCCCTGACGCTCGATCGATATATGGGTAGAATAGGCAGCAGAATTATAAAAATCGCGTCCCGTTGTCACCGCCTGTCCTCGCCATTGACCCAGTAATTGCTCCACCGATAACATCGGTCTTTCTGGTGACTGAGAATCCACTAACTTTTCCCGAATTAAAGTCAAGCGATCGAACTCACAGCGCTCATTAAATAACTGTACGATTCTTAATCGTCTTTCTCCAGAGATTAACCCAAATTCTGCCCCGAATGGTGAGGAAAAACTACTAAAATATAGAGAACCTTGGCAAAAAGCTCCCGTCTGGCTAAATAGAATACCCTGATGGAGAGAACTATACTCTAAAATCAAATCTTCTGGCGCTCGATCGCTGTAGAGACGGCGGACCAATTGACGAATTGATCGATTATTATTAACGCCTTGCAAAGATACCAAAGTCGGGGTATCTTCGATCAGATCGCCTTGGGGAGACAGACGGGTAAAAGAACCTTGCCATTGACCGAGATTTTTTAGTAAACATTCCCACTGGGAGAGCATAATAATTGAAGTAATTGGGGGAAATAGGAAAAAATACATGGGAACAATTCGATTAATGCACGCCAAACTCCATCGAGTGCGCGTCAGCGAGGCTAACGTCGATTATGTCGGCAGTATCACTATCGATCGAGAATTGATTGAGCGGGTCGGTATTTTGCCCCTTGAAGAGGTGGATGTGGTCAATCTTAGCAATGGTAAGCGCTTTTCCACCTACGTTTTTCCCGGCCAAACTGGGGAAATTTGCCCCAACGGTGGTGCGGCGCTGCTCTGTCAACCCGGAGATATTTTGATTATCTATGCCTACGAACAACGTCCGAGGCAAGAAGTTCTCGAAAACGGTCATTTTGCCAAAGTTCTCGTCGCTGATGCCGAAAATCGCTGTCAGCAATTTTTTGAACAGAGCCTAATTCCCCGGGGTGATGGTCGGGGAGTGGAATTTTCTAGCCAAGAATGCTGATTCTTGTCCTCAATTTGTTAACTTTCCCGTCATAATAAGAATAAGTAATGTAAATTTTCTTAGAATCAGCCCCCATGCGTGTAATTCTCATGACCGGTAAAGGAGGCGTGGGTAAAACCTCCGTCGCCGCCGCTACAGGACTCCGCTGCGCCGAACTTGGCTATAAAACCCTAGTTCTCAGCACCGATCCCGCTCACTCTCTCGCTGACAGTTTCGATCTCGAATTAGGTCACGATCCTCGTTTGGTACGTCCCCATCTTTGGGGGGCAGAATTAGATGCACTAATGGAATTGGAAGGCAACTGGGGCGCAGTAAAACGTTACATTACTCAGGTATTGCAAGCTAGGGGTTTAGATGGAGTGCAAGCGGAAGAATTAGCGATTTTACCCGGAATGGATGAGATTTTCGGCTTAGTTCGCATGAAACGCCACTACGATGAGGGTACTTATGATGTGTTGATTATCGATTCCGCACCCACGGGGACAGCTTTACGATTGTTGAGTTTGCCAGAGGTGGGCGGTTGGTACATGAGAAGATTTTACAAACCTTTACAGGGAATGTCGGTGGCATTGCGACCACTGGTGGAACCCTTTTTTCGACCGATCGCCGGTTTTTCCCTACCGGACAAGGAAGTTATGGACGCTCCCTACGAGTTTTATGAGCAGATCGAGGCTTTAGAAAAGGTTTTGACCGATAATACTCAAACCTCGGTACGTTTGGTGACAAACCCCGAAAAAATGGTGATTAAGGAGTCTTTACGCGCCCATGCCTACCTAAGTCTCTATAATGTTTCCACCGATTTGATTATTGCTAATCGGATTATTCCCGACAAAGTAACCGATCCTTTCTTTGCTCGTTGGAAAGAAAATCAACAGGGTTATAAACAGGAAATTTACGATAATTTTCATCCCTTACCGGTTAAGGAAGTTCCTCTCTACTCGGAAGAAATGTGTGGTTTACCCGCTTTGGAAAGACTGAAAGAAACTCTTTTTGCTGGGGAGGATCCGACTAAGGTTTATTACCAAGAAAACACCATTCGGGTAGTTCAACAGGAAAATCATTACAGTCTGGAATTATATTTACCCGGCATACCCAAGGAACAAATACAGCTAAATAAAACTGGAGACGAGTTAAATATTCGCATCGGTAATCACCGTCGTAATTTAGTCTTACCCCAAGCTTTAGCAGCCCTGAAACCTTCCGGAGCAAAAATGGAAGATGATTACCTGAAAATCTCTTTTAGCAACGTGGTGAAAGTGTAATTTTCCTAGATTGGGTGGGAAGCTTTTCAGTGATCAGTGATCAGTAATCAGTGAACTGAAAAATAACATCTGATACTAAATCTGGTTATTAAAGACTGATTATTTATTCCCCTTTTTGCATGAGTGCATGAGTAGAAAACGGGTTTCTCCGAGAAACCCGTTTTCTGTGCGTTACTCAACGGATTTAGTATGATAACTGATAGCTGTCTCCCATCAACCCTCTCGACTGGGAAATTAATTTTGCACGACTACTTAGGGTTTGCGGCAAAAAGTAGGGGCGAAGCATTCGGATAGAAAATCTATGGTTTCAGCGATAGGTTATTGCCCGAATGCTTCGCCCTTACAGAACTTGAAAATCTTGCAGCTGCTTCGCCAAACAGGCCCCCAAACCCCTTACCTCGTCTATATTTCACATTTATTCAGCCAACCTTACTGAGAATTTTCCCAGAAAAATCAAGAGAGCCATCTTTTTTCTAACCATGCCAGGACACTTTTAACATCCGCCACTTTTTCTCCTTCAGGTACAGGTGGACGTTGCACCATGACCACGGTTATTCCCAACTCTCTAGCGGCGATAATTTTGGCGTAAGTGGCATCACCGCCGCTATTTTTACTCACGATCGCCCCAATCTTATATTCTTGCAAAAGAGAGCGCTCTGACTGCAAAGAAAAAGGCCCCCGTTCCAACAATAATTTTCCAACCGGTACGATGGCATCCGCTGCCGGTGGGTCAATCATCCGCATCAAAAACCAGATATTGTTTAGATGTGCATAACTGGCCAGTTCTTGCCGACCAATAGTGAGGAATATTCGCGGTGCTAACCCGGGTAAAATATTCGCCGCCGCTTGATTGTTTTCTACTTCAATCCAATTATCTCCAGATACTTTTTCCCAAGCTGGACGACTTAACATTAATCGAGGAATACCACAATCCGAGGCGGCTTGAGCGGCATTAAAGGAAATTTGCGCGGCAAAGGGATGGGTGGCATCAATTAAACAATCAATGCCTTCTTGGCGTAGATAATTGGCTAACCCGGCGGCACCACCAAACCCCCCCCGGCGAGAAGGAGTTGTGAGAGTAATCGGTTCTCTCGTGCGACCGGCAAAGGAAGCGATGGCATCTATACCCGGAATTGCCGCAATTTTAGCCGCTAATGCCGCCGCTTCCCCCGTTCCCCCTAAAATCAGCACTCTTTTATTTTTAGTCATCGAGCAATTGCCAAAAGGTTAACTAGGGTTTG
>NZ_JASJFE010000586.1:0-5489 GCF_030067735.1 Microcystis sp. M53598_WE2
CCGTTTTTTTGCGCTTCGTTTTTGAAGCAATTGTCAAACCGCCGACACCATCGGTCAAAGCATGGGGGCATCGCGGCTGGGGTTGTCTCTTTCATCGCTGATCTTTCAACGTAAAGTGCTTATTATATAACGATTATACTCTATTATACTCTTGTTGATCGTTTAAGTCCCAATAGTTTCTCTAAGATGTCGTCGTCAGCTTGGAAGTGATATGCTTCCATTACTAGCTTGTCTAATTTCTGATGGAGTTGATACAGTTGGCTACTGGGTTCGTTAAAGAATTGGTTATATAGTTTGGTGATTCCCCATTGTTTTTTCTCCATCTGTTGGCTGCGGTATTCGTGTAATTCGTTGGCGGTTTGACGGATTTTTTCGACAAGTTCCCGTGAAGGTGTCTGGGGAAAAGGGAAGGTTTCAAAACAGGTTGTATTAGTATAGCGAGTATCGCCTTTTAAAGTTGAACTTTGAGCTTTTACCCAGAGGCGATGTATTTTTGAGTTGAGAATTCCTAGAATGTAGAAATCATCGGAGGCTATTACCATATTTGCTTCACAGGGAAGTATGGACACATCAACTGGAGAAAAAACAATATATTTAGCGATTTTGGGAATGGCAAAATAGCAAGATAATTTAGATATAGCTTGTCTCATTTTTGGTGCATATTCACCAAATCGCCACCAATGTTTTTTTCTGGAATCGCGACGATTTTTATCTCTTTCAGGTTTAACGGCTATTCTAACTCTTTCAAAGGGGGATTGATAATTTGTAGCTTCTTCTATATTCATGCCTTGAAAATCAATTACCCAATCCAGTTCTTCCCAAGGATAAATCAAGTTTTTACCATCAATCATCGGTTTTAAAACTTCTTGATTTTTAGGATCTTCTAATATCCATTGATCCACTTGTTTCTTCGTGACAATAAAACCTTTTCCTCTTAAACCACAAGATTCAAAAGAAAAGTTTTTATTGACATTCAATTTTGTAGCATTATCTACTGATATTTCAGATTTCAATGCAGTAGATAATAAATTAACTGACAAATTATCTAGAAATAATTCTTTTGGTCTTTCTTTACTCCAATTAACAATACTAACATGAACATTAGCTTCACCAGACCAAGGCTGAGTTGAAATCGCTTCATGTATAAATCCACCTTGCTTAACTACATAATCTAAGCTTGCTTTTCTCCCAGAAACTTGTGATATTGAATTAGTACCAACTAAACCGGCTCTTCCTAATTCTCCAAGATTTTCCGCAGCTTTTCTAAACCAAAAAACACAAAAATCAGGTTGTCCTTGAACATCAGGAAATTTTTGATAAATTTGTTCTGCATACTCATCTCCTAGTTCTGTCCTTAACTTTTTCCCTCCCAAAAATGGAGGATTACCGATAATTGCGTCTGCTTTTTGCCAATCCGTAAACAAAGCATCAGCACAGATAATATTACTATCCAAAGTATCCAAAGGTAAAGAAGCTTCCGTCAAATTAAACCTATCAATCGCCACCTTTCTGGCAATCATTAAAGTCACCCGCGCTAATTCTACAGCAAAAGGATTAATATCCATACCATAAAACTGTTTAGGCGTAACAAAACTAATCTGTAATTGGTCACTAGCAGAACGACGACGGTTAGCAATCTTTTCAATTAATAACTGTTCAATGCGCTTTAATTCTTGATAGGCAACATAGAGAAAATTACCCGAACCGCAAGCCGGATCTAATACCTTATACTGCTGTAATTCTAACTGAAGTGTATTTAACTCGCCAATCGTCCCAGCTTGCTCAATTTTCTCCTCCCAGTAACGGCTAATAGTTGGGCGAACAATTTTCATAATATCCGCTTCTGAGGTAAAGTGCATCCCGTAAGTATGACGCTCTTCAGCATTAGCCGTCCCCTCAAAAATATTACCAAAAATTGCCGGACGGATCTTACTCCAATCCTGACGCGCCGCCACATCCAGAAACTCTAATTCTTTATTAGTTAATTCAATCGGATGAATTATACTAAACAGTCCCCCATTAAAATAATCCACTCCCTGATACTTGCCAGTGGGGGTAATTCCAGGTTGGTTCATCTGTTGAAATAATCCCCCCAAGACATCATAGGAATTGCCACCATTTAGACATTCTTGTACACAATAAATAAATAAATCTCTCGGTAATAATCCTCGATCCTCAGCAAACATTGCTAATACACACTGCAAAATAAATCGCTGGGCCGTCAACTCATCAAAACCGCTTTTATGACCGCGTTTTTTTAACAGTTGAAACAACTCACCCATCCGCCGCGCTGCCGTTTCTGTAATCTCGACTTGATTATTCTGAAAAATAGGGGTACGATTCCCTACTTCCATAAAATTGAACGCACTGACCCGATTTTTCAAATCGTTGAGATTTACTCGATCTACCGGTTCATCTATTTGAAGATCAAAATCAAAAATCCAGAACTGATCAAAATTACATAATAAGACATAGCGAGGGCGATTAGGAACCAATCGACTCCAGTATTCAAAAGCTTGGGGATAGTGCTTACTTAAATCTTCTCCTCGCTTTTTCATTTCAATTAAAACACGAGGTTTCCAAACTAAATCAGCAAATCCGGTTTTACCTTTCTTGCTACCTTTAGTAATCGCCTCCTCATAGGTTGCACCCGCTTCTAACGCACCTTTATGACCAAAAGCTCGAAAGAAACGGTCTAGGAAAATCTGAGCTTCTTTCCTTTCTTTGCCAGTAATATGCTGTTGACAAAAATCAATAAATTCCTGTAAGCTTTCAAGGGTAGTAGTCATCTTTTGCCTTTCCATTGGAGTAGGGTGGGCGTTGTAGTGCGATCACCATCTTACACAATAATTCATCATTCATAATTACCCCTCCCTTCTCCTGTCTCGGAGTCTCCTGTCTCGGAGTCTCCTCAGCTTAACGGGTTACTCCATCCACCACTGGACGGACATCGCTGCCCTCAAAATAGCCGGGGTTGCCTGTCCAGTTGAAATCGGAGACGCGGATGTTGAGTATTCCCAACTGCAGCACGGGGTTATAGCGCAAAATTAAACTATAGGTGCGACGACTCCATTCGAGAAAATATTCTGTACTGATTTCCTTAGCTTGATCGATACTATAAATACTCTGGAAACCCACGCGAATCGGACCATATACCTGTTGAGTTATACCATAGGACATTGTTTGTTGATCAACAAAGCGATCGAAGAAAAAGGGTGATTGTCCGTTGACTAAACCCTGACTAAAACTGAGATTAAACCCGGTATAGTCGAAAAAATTGCGGGAAAAACGCCCAAACTGTCCTAATAATCCCACGGTTCCCGTGACGGAATTTTGCGTCTCTCCGTTAGTGTAATAACCAGTGACACCAGTGACACCAGTGACAATAGCAATATAGGGTTGAACGGGAAGAGGAGAAAATCTTAAACCTTGGTCGGGAGTCGGTGGTAAAGTAAGGGCAGACCAGAGTAAAAAACTGCGATTGAGGGAGACAGCGCCCTGAAAACGGCTTAAATTAGTAACATTATCCGTTGCATTGGCCGCTAAGAGATTACTGCGATCGGTGGGTGCGTTAACATTCTGAACAGAAGCTTGATAACTGAGTCTAATATCCGTATTGGGGATGACAATCACCGGTGAGGTCAAAATTGCCCCAAAACTGCTATTAACCGTCTGAAACCCTAAAGAACCGTTAAAGAGACGCTCGCGATAATTGTACTCCACATTGAGCAGATAGGGATCCTGCAACTGTCCGATCGTCTGTTGAAAGCGAATTTTAGAACGAACACTATTTTCGATCTGTTCCAAATCTAGATTAGAAAAAGAAGCTGTCGCTTGCAAAAACGAGCGCTCGCCAAAATTAGTGGCAAAATTGCCCAATAAACCAAAAGCTTTCGGACTAAGGGCCGAAACTTCCCCACCTCCAGGGTTAGCTGAGGGAAAAGCATCGGGATTAAGGACTTTTTGCACTAAATATTGCGGTGTCAACTCGAAAAGAGTCTTCGGTGTCTCCACTAAAGTTAGGGGACTTTCTACGAAAAATCCGCCCCGATCCTCCCCATCATAGCCCGGAGCAATTAAAAAAGGACGACGACGACGGCGATCGAAAGTGAGACTATTAATAAAAGTAGGTGCCACTACCCGTTGATCGAAAACCAACTGGGAATTACTCATCCGCAACTCATCGGTAAAGGGGCCGCTACTGCGAAAAGTGGCGGAATTAGCCCGAACTTCCAACTCAGGAGGGGAAAAAGGGTCATTAGTCAGACGCACATTAGTGGCATTCCACACCTTACCATCAAAATTCAAGCGTTCGGCCTGAAAACGGACACGATTAATCGTTCCCCCCGATGGACTACTAATATTCTGTCGATCGCGCCGACTGGGATCCTGTCCCCCGACAACAAATTGAAAACCCTCTCCCGTGGTGATTCTCTGCAAGGGTTGATTTAATGCCAAACGATCGGTTAGGGTTCCAAAAGAACTACCGGCCCCCACATCCGTGGGCAGCGTTTGTCCTAAATCCCTAGCGGTGCTGGGTTGAAAAATCTCCCCATTAGCATTAAATACCACACCGCTATCCTGGACGAAATAATATTCAAAGCGATCGCCGCGCAGGATTTGATCTCCCCGGGTTAGGATCACCTGGCCCTCCGCTACCGCTAACTTTTCGGGAAGATTAATCTGTAAGCGATCAGCCGTTAGTACACTTTGGGCAAAACGCAGGGTGACATTACCTCTAGCGGTGATAATCTGCCGATTTTGGTCAAATTCCTGCTCATCGGCCACTAATTCTAGGGGTCTTTCCCCTTCTGGATTAGCGGCCTGACCTAGGCCGTTATTGAGGGAAATCAAGTATTCTTGGCTGGTTTTTTCGCCTTTTTTCCGCACTAATAGCCGAGTTGAGCCATTTTTCTGGTTAAGAGCTTTTTGATTTAATCCTGAAACTATCTCGGTTTCGGGATGAATGGTGACACCAACGGCTGCGGGGGGTGGAGAATTCTGGACAGAAAGGGGTTTTCCTAAAGCTGCCGCATCACCCCCACTGCTAGGTAATGGTTTTAGGGGAATACCCTCATCGGGAACCAAGGGTTTTACCTCGACGGTTTCCGGGGGTGGAGTGACGGTTAGGGGAATAGAAACGCTCTCTTCTGAAGGCTTTTTTGCTTCTAGAGGTGCTGGGGTGACAGGGAGGGGAATTACTGACGCGGGACTATTTTCAGAAACTTGGCGCTCCTCCGTTTCCGGTTCGGCTACAGTATTAATCAGGGCAGGTGGTTCAACAGCTAAGAGAAAAAAAGACATGACTGCACGAGTCGGCGATCAAAATAGAGGACGAGCGAACCTCATTGACATCCTCGCCGCCCTAAAAGTGCGGCGATTCCTAAACCTCACGATTTAAGTTTCTGCTTCCACCACCGTCGCATACCACAGTTAAAAAACCATGTACTGTCTTACACAGAGTCCACAGACTTTCGCCCCATTTCAGA
>NZ_JASJFE010000762.1:0-2194 GCF_030067735.1 Microcystis sp. M53598_WE2
CAACGGCTGGCACTTTTTGAGGAAAAAAAAGTCTAAAAGTCTTATCCAACAAGGTTTTTAGATTTATTCAGCAGACCCTAAATCTCAACCCTTTTTTCGAGACGTTACCCCTAACGTCTCTTTTTGTCCGGTTAATGTGGGTGAGAATTTTTTAGCAATCTTTGCCGGATGCGATCGAGATTTTCTCGACTATTGACAGGTAAATGGGGTAAGGGTAATTCTAAATTGGGCCAATTACTCAAATCATGGCAGGGACAGGATAAACCCGATTGGCCCAGCACTTCAATTGGTACGGGTATAGTACAACGAGCGCAGGGGTGAAATTCCCATTGAGGGGAAAGTAAGTCTTGGATAGTTTGTTGAGTACCTTCTAGGTAACAATCGCCACTTTGAGGATCAAGCATTTTTTGCCAACAATCTTCAAACTCCGACGAATAGCGATCAGCATTGAAAATTGGCAGCGGAAATAGCATAGCTTGGTTTTTGGGACAAATAACTTTTTTTCCCAATTGAAACCAATGGGCGAGATATTTTTTAACTGCGGAGGTGTCTGACATATAGTTTGTGTGGAGGCTGCCCTGATTATTGCTCTTACCATCAATCCTAGCGTTAACTTCTGGTGTCGGACAGGTCTTAGGATGATTGATGATCGGGTTTAATAATTATTTTAGGTAACTGAGCATCTACAGCTAGATTAATCCCAATAAACTCACCATTAAAGCTTTTTGGGCGTGCATCCGATTTTCCGCTTGTTCCCAGACTTTTGATTGTACACCCTCGATCGCCCCGTCGGTAATTTCTTCGCCCCGGTGAGCAGGTAAACAATGGAGAATAATCGCGTCTTTGTCAGCGTGACTCATTAGCTGTTCATTGACTTGGTAGGGCTGAAAAACGGGAATTCGGGCATCAGCGAGGCTTTCTTGTCCCATACTTGCCCAGACATCAGTATAGACCACCTGAGAGTCTTTTACTGCGGTAACGGGATCGTCGGTAATTAAGATTTTACTACCGGTTTTCTCGCCAATAGCCTGGGCGCTGGCGACAATTTCCCCATCGGGTTGATAGTTTGCGGGGGAGGCAACTCGCACATTTAACCCCATCAAAGCGCCACCCAAGAGGAGAGAATTAGCGACATTATTACCATCCCCCACATAGGTGAGGTTAATTCCCCGTAAAGTCTGAAAAGTCTCTTGGATAGTCTGTAAATCGGCTAATATCTGGCAGGGATGTTCTAAATCCGTTAAAGCGTTGATAATCGGGATGCGCGAGTAATTGGCAAAAGCTTCTAAATCCTCTTGTTTAAAGGTGCGAACCGCGAGAATATCGAGATAGCGATCGAGTACCCGGGCTGTATCGGCTAAGGGCTCCCCGCGCCCCACTTGGGTTACACTGGGATTAAGATCGATCACCTGTCCCCCTAACTGGTACATGGCGACGGTAAAGGAAACCCTGGTCCTGGTGGAAGCTTTATAAAATAGCAATCCTAAGACTTTTTTGCAGCTAGGGTTAAGAGTGCCAGCTTTAAGCTGTGCCGATAGATTGAGTAGGGCGCTGATTTCTTCGCTACTCATGTCGGTTATTCTTAAAACATCTCGTCCTTTTAAAGTGGCTACCATTGGTTTTTCTCTCGATAAACAGGGGTCTTGATTGGGTTTTATGGCAGTTAGCGATTAGCAAAAATCTTGAGTAAAGACCTTATTATAATCCAGTTTTTTCGCTATTAGGCAATTTTTCCCGAAAATTTTCATTTTGGGGGATGTTAGTCTAGCTAACACCCCCAAATTATCTGTTAAATTAGGTAGGTGTTAAAAATTGTCAGATTCCCCCCTTATCAAGGCGGATCCCCCCGCCTATCGGCACCCCCCTTATCAAGGGGGGCAGGGGGGATCAAACCCAAAATCTATATTTCTACTTAACTAATTTTGCCCCACACTTAGAACAAAAATTAGACGAGGGCGGGTTTTTGTGTCCACAATTACCGCAGATAATTAAAGCTGGGTTAACCACTTCCGTCACCGAAGAAAGAGGAATTTCTCCACCGCTATCCAACTTATAGTTATGGATTAACTGCAAAATAATTGCATCTTCCCGTTTATATTCTGTATTATCTTTTCCTCCTGTCAACTCCTCGGAACGTTGTTGTAAATATTTGATAAAAGTCCGATACAAAGCTTGTTTTTTCTCCGGAGTGGCC
>NZ_JASJFE010000609.1:0-3080 GCF_030067735.1 Microcystis sp. M53598_WE2
GGAAATACTGCTAACCTTATCGAAGACTGGGAAACCGCCATCAAAGGCTACAACTTAGCCATCGAAGCAGTAGAAAATATTCGACTCGAAGCCTTAAACCCCCAACGACAACAAGAAATTCTCTCCGAGGCAATGGATGTTTATCATGGCATAGTTCAATCCTATCTCAACCTCAATCAACCAGATCGCGCCTTAGAATACGTTGAACGCAGCAAAACCCGCTATCTAGTCCAATTGCTTACCGAACGAGATATCTATCCTAAAGGTAATATCCCCCAAACTATTATTACCGAATTAGATCGCCTCCGTCGTGCCATTATTGGGGAAGAACAACAGTTAGCCATCCAAGAACAAACCCGCAATAGGGGAGTAACTTTAACCCTAGATCAACAAAAACAACCCATCTTAAATGACTATACTCACCTCAATCAATTAAAACAAGAATTAAATCAACTAATTGCCGACGAAATAACCCCCATAGATCGCGCTTTTAGCTTAACTCAAAAGGTTGAAAGCATTCCTCTAAGTGAGATTCAATCCTTAATTGATCAAGATACTGCCATCTTAGAATGGTATATTGCAGGGGATAGTATTATGGCGTTTATTGTTACTAATGAGGGTTTGATCCCCCCTAACCCTGCTTCAAAAGGTTTGATCCCCCCTAACCCCCCTTCAAAAGGTTTGATCCCCCCTAACCCCCCTTCAAAAGGGGGGAATAGTGAGGTGAAAGGGGTTAAAGTTTGGCAATCTTCAGCAGAAGATCGAGAAAAATTGATTAATTTTATTAAAAATTATCGTGATGCTTACGAAAATAATAAAACCGCGTGGATTAATAATCTTAATGATTGTTTAAATCAACTATCAGAAATTCTCCACATTGATGAACTTTTAGAACTGATTCCTAAATCTTGCTCTCGTCTCATCCTAATTCCCCATTGGTTTTTACATATTATTCCCCTTCATTGTTTACCCCTAAAAAATGGACAATTTCTCTATCAACGCTTTACTAAAGGTGTAGGATACGTTCCCAGTTGCCAACTTTTAAAACTGGTAAAATTATCACAGCGAGAAAACTTTACTCGTCTTTTTGCTATTAAAAATCCCACCAGAAAAGACCTAAAACCTCTCTTAGGTGCAAATCTAGAAATCGAGAGAATTAGTCAAGGATTTGCTACTGAAAAAACTATTATTATTGGGGAATTAGAAGCATCAGAACAAACCCTAGAAAACCGTCGTCAAGAATTACAAGCATCCCATTGTCTTCACTTTTCCTGTCATGGTAAATTTGATAATGAATCCCCTAGAGATTCCGCTTTAATGTTAGCAGATCCAGACGGTAACTTAGGAGAATTAGCTAACCTAACCCTAGCAGAAGTATTTGAAAAATTTGACTTAAGAGAATGTCGTTTAGTCACTTTTTCTGCTTGTGAAAGTGGTATAATCGAAAGTAAAGCCGATAGTATTAGTGATGAATATGTGGGTTTACCCAGTGGTTTTCTATTTGCAGGTAGTTCTAGTGTAGTTAGTACCCTTTGGACAGTAGATCCCCTAGCAACTACGTTATTTATGACTAAATTTTATCACGATCTTAAACGGATTTCTATCCAAGATCAAGGGAGTATTGCCATTGTTTTAAATAATACACAAACATGGTTAAGAACATTGAATAGTAAAAAATTAGCCAGAATTAAAAATAGTCAAAAATTCCAGCAATTACTTGATCGAGTCTTTGAGAGTAAACGGGATAGAAGAAAATTCCAAGACTTATTAGAAGCTGCGGTTAAACGTCAACCCTATCCCTTTGCCAATCCCTATTATTGGACGGCATTTATCGCAACAGGAGTTTAATCTATTGTTCCTTGAGAATACAATTAAGTTGAGGTATTCTCCCCCCTTTTTAAGGTGCGTTGGGGGGGATCACTTTGATTTAAGAATCGGAAGAAGTTTGACAAAATTTATCCATTCCTTCCTCTTGAATATAAATAGCAACTGGAGTTGATAAAAGTCCTGCTACTCCAGGCGGACACATAAAACATCCTGCGATAATATCTGTTAAAGGGGGAATAAGTGCAGGTAAATATTTTTCTCGCAAAGTTTCATACTTCGGTTGACAAATAGAATCACGACATTTATTAAGAACAATAGCAAACCAACGAAAATCAGCCTTATCTTCTACCCCTTCAATACCGTTACGAGTGGCAATAGATTCAGCAGCATCTGCTAAATCTCCCTCCCATTCCTCAATAACATCAAGTGCAATTAAAGCGTTCTCATTGTCCGCAAATTCAATACGGTACTGAGCAATTTTTTCCGGTGTTAACTGCGTTGCGTCTGACATAATACCATCCTTAAAGCTAAAACCAATTTTTTCCCATTATCTCACCTTATAATCGTCTCGTCGCTAAAGGTTTTGACTTTACCGATGGCAAGTTAATCCAGTCAAGATTAGCTTAGAAGACTAAGAATAAGCGAATTTTTTGGGGTGAGAATTTACTTTTGTCAAAAATTATTACATATTCGCAACAAAATACACTTTTTTGAGCAAACTAATATACCATACTTAGACAAGGCGATCGATTATTTTGTCCCAAGAATTACGCGCTAAACTTATCTCCTGTTATCCCGAAAGTCAGGAAAAAGAGGAAGTCTTAATGAAGATGATTTCTGAACATTAATCAATTGAGGATAGGGAGAGGTTGCTAACGGTCAATATTGCCACCTGAATCGCTTTTTCAATGGCCTGTTGTTTGCTTTCTAAACTAATCCCTTCCTCTTTGTTTCTTTCGGCAATCACAGCACAAATACAAGCGGCAGTAAATCCATAAACCCCCGCCATTTTCAATAAAGTCCCCGCTTCCATTTCATAATTGAGAATATTTAAACGTCGATATTCTTCCGTAATTCCCTCTAAATGGCGCTGAAGATAAGGGTTAGCAGAAGACACAATTCTTTCCTGTCCTTCATAAAAACTATCCACAGAAGCGGTAATACCTACATGATAATTTACTCCCAAAAATTGAGCCGATTTGACTAGAGCAACTGTCAAAAAAGGATCCGCCACTGCGGGATATTCTGGAGGA
>NZ_JASJFE010001016.1:0-2340 GCF_030067735.1 Microcystis sp. M53598_WE2
CTGTTTGGATTGGGATCGCGATCGTTTTGATATCGAATTTGGTTTAGAAAACGGTACCACTTATAACTCTTTTGTTATTCAAGGGGAAAAAACCGCCCTAATTGATACATCTCACCGCAAATTCGATCGCCTTTATCTGGAGGAATTAACTAAACTAATCAACATCAATCATCTTGATTATTTAATTATCAGTCACACCGAACCCGACCACAGTGGTTTAGTCAAAGAAGTTTTAGAATTAGTCCCAGAAGTTACCGTGGTGGGGGCAAAAGTTGCCATGCAATTCCTCGAAAACATGGTACACAGACCCTTTAAACAGTTAATCGTTAAAAGTGGTGATACTTTAGATTTAGGCAATGGTCATATCTTAGAATTTGTTTCAGCCCCTAATCTTCATTGGCCTGATACTATCTTCACTTTTGATGCTAAAACTGCCACCCTTTTTACCTGTGATGCTTTCGGAATGCACTTTTGTGATGATCAAATCTACGATCGAGAAAAAGACCTGCTAGAAGCCGATTTTCAAACCTATTATGACTGTCTGATGCGACCGAATGCTCGTTCAGTTTTAGGGGCAATTAAAAGAATCGAGAAATTTGAGATTAATCTCATTGCCACTGGTCACGGTCCCCTATTAAAACACCATATTTCTGATTGGGTGGGACGCTATCAAACTTGGAGTCAAGAACAAACTTCTGCCGATACTTTAGTGGCTATATTCTTTACCCAAGATTACGGACAAAGCGAACATTTAGCCACTATGATTAGTCAGGGTCTGACTAAAACTGATGTGGTGACAGAATTAGTCGATATGAATAATGCTGATCCCCACGAAGTCAGAGAATTAATCAATCAGTCTAAAGGAGTTGTCATCGGAATGCCTCCCCAATCTTCCCTGACTAACCAGACGATTTTAAGCACGATTCTTGCTGCAGTTAATGGCAAACAAGCTGTAGGATTATTTGAGTCAGGAGGTGGGGAAGATGAACCAATTTTTCCCTTAAGAAATAAATTACAGGAAATGGTCGCAATCGAAGCTTTTCCTCCTCTTTTAGTTAAAGACAATCCCAATCAATCCCTCGATTTTATTGCCGATGAAGCAGGAACCGACCTCGGCCAATGGTTAAGCCGAGAAAAAACGATTAAACAAATTAAATCGATTAACAACGACTTAGAAAGAGCTTTAGGCCGTATTAGTACCGGATTGTATCTAATTACTTCCCAAAAAGCCGATTTATCTAGTGCCATGATTGCCTCTTGGGTGACACAAGCAAGTTTAAATCCTTTAGGTGTGGCGATTGCAGTGGCCAAAGATCGGGCAATGGTATCCTTTTTACAGCCTAGCGATACCTTTGTTTTAAATGTTTTAGCTGAGGATAATTACCAGAAATTAATGAAACATTTCCTCAAGCGTTTCTCTCCCGGTGCCAATCGTTTTGAAGGCATTAAAACCTATACTGCCAATAATGGATCACCAATTTTAGCCGATGCCTTAGCTTACATAGAATGTGAAGTAACCAGTCGTTTAGATTGCGGCGATCATTGGGTAGTTTATTGTACCGTTAATACCGGACGAGTTGCCCGTTTAGATACCTTAACTGCTGTCCATCATCGCAAAGTTGGCAACCATTATTAACAGTTATCAGTTATCAGTTATCAGTTATCAGTTATCAGTTATCAGTTCACCGATTACTGGTTACTGCTCACTGCTCACTGAAAAATCCCCCCAACAGCTAACACCCAATTCTATCAATCTTAGGAGAAATAAAATGTACGAACCAATTAAAAACCCTTCCCCAATGATGGTGCGAGTAGTGCAAGTCTTAGAAATGATTCAAGATTTAATTGTCATTTCTCTCTGTATCGGTTTATTTAGCTTCATGGTGTTAGAAGTCAGAGAAATGTTTATGTCTCTGCTGCCACCGATTCAATTTCGGATTATTACCGCCGATATTTTATTCCTCTTAATTCTAGTAGAATTGTTCCGATTATTGATTATTTATTTGCAAGAAAAACGAGTTTCTATCGGTGTTGCCGTGGAAGTTTCTATCGTCTCGGTTTTGCGAGAATTAATTGTCAGAGGAGTCCTAGAAACTAATTGGACACAAGTATTAGCTGCCTGTGCTTTTCTAATAGTTCTCGGTACATTAATGGTGTTAAGAGTTTGGCTTCCTCCCACCTTTGAAGGTATCGATCCTGAACAAAAAGTTTCTGAACGTTATCGTCAACATTTAGTTAAAGAATTAACTGAAATAAACAGCAAAATTTAGTCAGTTATCAGTTATCAGTTATCAGTTATCAGTTATCAGTTATCAGTTATCAGTTATCAGTTATCAGTTA
>NZ_JASJFE010000624.1:0-2651 GCF_030067735.1 Microcystis sp. M53598_WE2
AACCGAAAAGAGCGAGTAATTTCCGCCTATCTTATCTGTAACTATATTGCCAATCTGCTGCCTTGGTTAAAAATTAGTCGCTGTACCTTTCTCTATCATTATATGGCTGCCTATAGCTTCACTTGGATTGCTCTAGCTTGGCTCTTAGCCGATGGTTTAGAAAGTTCCAGTCCTATTTATAAAAATTGCTCGCGCTACCTCATAATTTTGATAATTTTTGCTTTTATCTATTGGCTACCAATTTATTTAGGCATTCCCCTGTCAGTGCGGGATTATTATCTGAGAATGATTTTTCCCAATTGGATTTAGGATGAAATTAGCCGCAAAAACTGATACAATAACATCATGATAAAAAGCGATCGCAGGAGTTATGGGTAAACAAAGAATCTTATCTGGTGTGCAACCAACCGGCAATTTACATTTAGGCAATTATCTCGGTGCGATCCGCAATTGGGTGGAGGGACAAAAAGACTACGATAATTTCTTTTGTGTGGTCGATTTACACGCGATCACCGTTCCCCATAATCCCGCCACTCTTGCGGAGGATACTTTAGCAATTGCCGCTTTATATTTAGCCTGCGGAATTGATTTAGAATACGCGACTATCTTTGTCCAATCCCACGTTAAGGCCCATACGGAATTAACTTGGTTATTGAATTGTATCACCCCTTTAAATTGGTTAACCGATATGATTCAATTTAAAGAAAAAGCGATTAAACAGGGGGAAAATGTTGGCACAGGTTTACTCGATTATCCCGTGCTGATGGCTGCCGATATCCTACTCTACGATGCCGATAAAGTACCCGTGGGAGAAGATCAAAAACAACATTTAGAATTAACCCGCGATATAGCCGTTAGAATTAATCATCTTTTTGGGCAACCGCAACAACCAATTTTAAAACTTCCCGCTCCGATGATCCGCAAGGAAGGAGCGCGGGTGATGAGTTTAACCGATGGCCGGAATAAAATGTCTAAATCCGATCCTGCCGAGATGAGTCGGATTAATATTCTCGATAGTCCCGATGTCATTGCCAAGAAAATTAAACGCTGTAAAACCGATCTAGTTAAGGGTTTAACTTTCGATGATCCAGAACGTCCCGAATGCCATAATTTATTAACTCTCTATAGCATTTTATCGGGAAAAAGTCAAGACGTGGTTGCGGGAGAATGTGCCGAGTTAGGTTGGGGACAATTTAAACCGATGTTAACAGAAGTCACCATAGAATCTCTGCAACCTATTCAGGAAAAATACACCGAAATTAGAGAGGATAAAGATTATTTAGCCACGGTTTTGCGGCAAGGTCGTCTCAAAGCAGAAGCGGTGGCCAATCAAACTCTCGATCGAGTCAAAAATGCCATGGGTTATTTACCACCATTTTAGGGATAATTTTCGGGTGCATCTGATAATTATCCAATCTACTCAGTTGAGATTTTTCAAGGAAAACTCGCTGCTTTATCAGTCAATCTTTAACTCTTGGTGGGGTTTTACCCCCCCATCCAGGGTAAGGGAAGGAGAATGATTACAAAAGTTATTAAATTAAGCACAACTCCAGTGATATTTTGGTAGAATAAGGGCATAATTAAAACTATCAAAATACTTACCTGTCCTTTGAGATTATGGTTGTAGAGTCCCAGCGGAAACAAAAAAAACTATCGTCTAGGGAAGATGAGTCTCGTCCAATTGCCAGCAAGGAACAAAACTCTTATCTAGCAGAGGGAATTGTTGATCATCAATCAACTCAGATTGCTCCTTCCTCCTTACTACAGCCATTTTCTCCAGAGTTAGAAAAAGATAGAGCCAACAAATTTAATTTTCTTAAAGAAATTCTGGTTAGTCATCTTGGTCAACCTTTTTACTCGGACAATGGCTTTATTCTTTATCAAGGAGATGCCACAGACTTTTTGTCTAAACTATCTCATAGTGACATAAAAATTGACCTCACTGTTACATCACCACCTTATAATATTGGCAAAGAATATGAACGAGTTCTTTCAATCAATGACTATGTTGATTGGTGTGCTAATTGGCTGCGGCAAATTTATAAGATTACTCAAGATAACGGTGCTTTGTGGCTAAATGTTGGTTATTTAGAAGTACCAGAAAAGGGATTATGTGTTCCGATTCCCTATCTTCTTTGGGATAAGTCTCCCTTTTATCTTTTACAAGAAATTGTCTGGAAATATGGGGCAGGTGTTTCTACAAAAAATCGTCTTAGTCCTCGCAATGAAAAATGGCTTTTTTATCTCAAAAATTGCCAAGAATATACTTTTAACTTAGACAATATTCGTGACCCTAACGTTAAGTATCCCAATCAAAAGAAAAATGGTAAATATCGTTGTAATCCCCTCGGTAAAAATCCTTCTGATGTGTGGGAAGTTCCTAAAGTCACTACAGGAGAAAAGCGCAGTTCTAAGGAAAGAACCGGACATCCCGCACAATTTCCTTTAGCAATTGTCGAGAGAATTATACAAGCTTCATCTAATCCGGTAGAAATAATTCTTGATCCCTTTGCTGGTTCTTGTTCCACGGGAATAGCGGCCTTGGGATTAGGAAGAATTTTTGTGGGTTTTGAAATTCGACCAGACTATTGCGAGATAGCTGCAGAGAGATTTAAAAGATTTAAAAAAGAAAGAAGCAATACTTATATTCA
>NZ_JASJFE010000753.1:0-5889 GCF_030067735.1 Microcystis sp. M53598_WE2
CAGTACCCTAAAACTCTTACCTCGTCTATATTTCACATTTATTCAGCAAACCCTAAGTAACGATTCCCATCTGGTAGGAAAATATAGCGTTTCCTGTTCGCAAGAGGTACATTGTCGATGGTGAAAAGCTTAATCAGCAAAGGTTTGACTGTGCCACACAGGTGTGAGAAACGCTATATATAAGGATTTTCCTGCTCCTATCTGCCCCCTAATATAGCAAGAGGTTTGCCAATTTAAAGCAACAGAGATACAGAAAAAAAAGAGGGGATAAACCCCCCAGCGTATCGAGAAACTTGTTAATTAACCTTTCGGTGTCGCCCCAAATTGTTCGATGAGGATAGAAGTTAACAGCGATTTTAGATCTTCACAGGGAATCCCTTTTTGTACACAACTTCCCAGGTGAGCATCTTTACCCACTTTACCCCCCATGTAGAGGTCAACTCCCTCCACGGTTTTGCCGTCTTTGCGAGCTTTTGTCCCCATCAAACCGATATCGGCCACTTGGGGTTGTCCGCAGGAGTTAGGGCAACCAGTCCAATGGATCCGCACACCCCGGGGGATATTTAATTCGGCATCTAACTGACGAATCAAGTCCACAGCCTTATTTTTGGTTTCAATCAGGGCAAAATTGCAGAATTGCGCCCCCGTGCAGGAAACGAGCGCTCGTTGTAAAGGAGTGGGATTGGGGGTAAACTTAGCCAGTAAAGGCTCGGTTAAAAGAGTCGGCATATTTTCAGCCGCTATATTGGGAATAATCACGTTTTGTTCCACGGTTAAACGCAATTCTCCGCTGCCATACACTTCGGCAATCCGGGCTAAATCGAACATATCATCGGCAAATAGACGACCAACGGGAACACAAAGACCGATATAGCTCAATCCCTCCTGTTTTTGGGGAAAAACTCCTAAATGATCTCGTTTTTCCCAGTCAATAGCGTCTTTTTCGGCTGCCGTTGCCAAGGGATAACCTAACTGATTAGCCACCCGCGTGCGGAATTCCTCAATTCCCCACTCATCAATTAACCACATTAAACGGGATTTTTGACGATTGGCGCGCAATCCGTTATCGCGGTAAACTTCCAAAATTCCTCGGCATAAATCCACCACTTCCTGATTCGGTCTCACCCAAACATTCATGGGAATTGCCGCTTCACAGCGTTTAGCCGAGAAAAAGCCGCCCACCACGACATTAAAGCCTAATTCTCCCTCTTTATAGGCAGGAACAAAGGCAATATCGTTAATTTCCGCATGAACGGAATTATCCCGTCCCCCCTCGATGGCAATATTAAATTTGCGGGGCAGATTGCTAAATTGATAATTACCTTGACCGTAGTTGGTAATCATATCTTGGACTTTTTGGACTAATTCCCTGGTGTCAATTAATTCATCTGCGTCTAGTCCTGCCATGGGTGAACCGGTAATATTTCTGACATTATCCATGCCCGATTGTACCGAAGTCATGCCCACGGATTTTAGTCGTTGGAAAATATCAGGAATATCTTCGATACGAATACCGCGTAATTGTAGGTTTTGACGAGTAGTAATATCGGCATTGCCATCATCACCGTAACGCTGCACAATTTCCCCTAAAACCCGCATTTGCTCACTGCTGAGAATGCCGTTAGGAATCCGCAAACGCATCATGAATTTGCCCGGGGTGACGGGACGATAAAAAACTCCCACCCATTTTAAGCGATGTTCTAAATCGGTTTTATCCATCGCTTCCCAACCGATTTGGGCAAAATGCTCCAGTTCATCTTTAATGGCTAATCCGTCTTTTTCGGCTTTAAATTTCTCGAATTTATTGAGAGTTGTTCCATCTTTTTCAGGTGCTTGTACCACGAATCTATCTCCTTACTGGTCTGTGGGTGCAATTGTTCTAGTTGGTGCGGGTTAGAAATGAAGAAATCGGGATTTAACAATAAGTATTCTGTAAAATACTGTCGTCATTAGCAAAAATTTAGTAATTTACCTAGTCTCTATTTGTTATTTAATTCGTTTTAAGTTGGATAATTTTGTATTGTTTGTAACAGAAATCCGCTCACCATCGTGTTTAGGCATTTATATCATGCAGTAAGTGCATTAAGGTGGGGTGTGGGGAGAATAAATAAAGGCAATCTCCCGACCCCTCAATACTGGCTCGGAGTCTCTTGCCCTTGCCTAGCGGTTCAGGGGGTATTGTGTAAAAATAAGAAAAGATCGGTTTTTTTTTACTAAACCTATGGCCACTTCTTCCATTGCCGTTAGAGAATTACCTCTCTTTCCCCTTCCCGAAGTTGTTTTATTCCCGGGTCGTCCCCTGCCCCTGCACATCTTCGAGTTTCGCTATCGGATTATGATGAATACGATATTGGAAGAAGATCGCCGTTTTGGGGTCTTAATGGTAGATCCAGCCACGGGAGAAATCGCTAAAGTCGGCAGTTGTGCGGAAGTTGTCCGTTGTCAACGTCTTCCAGATGATCGGTTAAAAATTCTCACCATCGGTCAACAGCGTTTCCGTGTCCTAGAATATGTCCGGGAAAAACCCTATCGTGTCGGTTTAGTGGAGTGGATTGAAGATGTCCCCACCACCCAAGATCTGCGACCTCTGGCCAAAGAAGTGGATCGACTGCTGCGGGATGTGGTTCATCTATCAGCCAAATTAACCGCTCAAAAAATTGAACTCCCCGACGATTTGCCCAGTCTTCCCCTAGAATTATCCTACTGGGTGGCGGGTAATCTCTACGGTGTGGCCGGGGAACAACAGGCTTTATTGGAAATGCTCGATACAGTCAGTCGTCTGCAACGAGAATCGGAAATTCTCACCTCAACCCGCAATCATCTGGCCGCTCGCACGGCTCTTAAAGATGCTTTAAATTAATAATCTTGAGGTTTTTCAGCTTCGGGAGATGGCAGTGGCCGTCTTATTTCAGTGAACAGTAAACAGTAATCAGTGAACTGATAACTCACATCTGAAAACTGGTCACTAACCCACTGATGACTGACCCACTGATAACTGATAACTGTTAATCTGGGGATTACCTAATGTTTACCTTGATACAGTAAAGTGGGGTTAAAATTGCTATCCCCTCACCCAGGAGAACTTTGATCATGTTGCTGACCTATAATCCCAGCGTCTCACCCTTCCGAGAAGACTATAGCGAGAGTCGTCGGCTCCATTTTTATGATCGCGGGGAAAATATTCCTCTGGTGGTTGATGGAGTCTGGCAAGTTTATCGGGGTATGGCGCAACTAAGTCAAGTATCTGAGAGTGGAGAGGAAATTTTACTAGGCTGGGCCCATTCATCCCACTTTTTTGGCTTAAATTTGACCCATCTAGAATCCTATCACGCCAGAGCCTTGTCGGAACTGTACCTAAAATGGTACACGATCGCCGAAGTCGAAAATTCGGCGGAATTAACTAGGATGATGCTAAATCAAATGATCCGTCGTCAACAACAAACGGAATCGCTTCTTGCGATCGCAGGAATCAAACGAGTGGAGGAGCGTCTCCAGCAGTTACTACAGTTATTAAAGCGGGAAATGGGAGAACCAATCGCCCAAGGCAGTCGTTTAAAGATCCGTTTAACCCATCAAAATCTCGCCAATGCTATCGGTACCACGAGGGTAACGGTGACGCGTTTGTTAGGCGAATTTCAGCGTCAGGGAGCCGTGAGCAGCGATTGCGATCGCCACTTAATTATTCACGATTAAGTCAGTCCCCCCCCATAATAGACTCCTTGCGGAGATCCAATAATTGCCAAGCTAATTTAGCAGCCCCCACCATCCCGGCGCGATTACCCAACTCGGCCGTTAATACCTCTAATCTTTCTCTGGAACTAGGTAACACCCGTCTTTCGATTTCTGTGAGCAGAGAGGGAAAGAAAAACTTAGCACTGGCGCTAATGCCGCCGCCGATAATTACCGCCTCTGGGGTGAGAATATAGAGTAAACTAGCGATACCAGCCCCCAGTAAACAGCCGTAACGCTGCCAGAATTCTAAAGCCTCTCGATCGCCTTTTTCGGCCAATTCTGCCAATTGCTTCGGTTCTTTGCCGGTCATCCGGCGAATAGCTTGCCGGGAGACGTATTGTTCCAAGGAACCCCGATTACCGCTATTGCACAATGGACCGTCAAAATTAAGGGTTATTAAGCCTAATTCCGCGGCCGTTCCCTTGCTGCCGACAAATAAGTTACCATCGAGGATAATTGCCCCTCCTACTCCCGTCCCCAAGGTCAACAGGATCAAGTTTTGAAACCGTTTGCCCGCTCCTAACCAAGCTTCCCCCAAACCGGCACAATTGGCATCATTGGCTAAAATTGTCGGCATTCCCGTACTTTCTTCTAACCAATCGGCGAGGGGAATATCCCGCCATCCTGCCAAATTAATCGCTATTTTGGCAATTCTTCCCTGAGCATCCGCCGGCCCCGGCGTTCCCACACCGATGGCTTGACAACTTTTATCTAAATTTACTTGACAAATGCCTTGATGTATGGTATTGGCGACTTCTTTGGGTGTAGCGGGTTGGGGAGTGGGCAAGGTGAGAGATTCGAGACAATTGCCCTCTTGGTCAAATTTACCAATTTTAATCGCAGTTCCACCTAAATCGACACCTATTACTGTTTTCACCATCGGGCTTTTCTTGTTACTCTGGGAATAGCTAAGTAGGGAGGCATAATTATTTGTAGGATGGGTTAGCGGTAGCGTAACCCATGCGGGGGTTGGGTTTCATGCTTCAACCCAACCTACGTTCATCTTATATTTAATTCCACCCACCCACTTAGGTTTATTATCACTCTTTTTGGCGGTTTTTTCGCGGTTAGATGTGATTGAGGATAATTCGGCTAAACTGGCAAAACTAGCTGATTGATTAGCCCCAATTTCTCCTATAGTTTGGATACCTGCAGCTTAACTCCTGATTTTTCCCCATTTTAAAAATGATGAATATTACCATTTCAAATCTCTACGATAGCGATTATCAACTTTGGTTAGAGTCCACTATCAACCAATTGCGTCAAGGGGATTTTCAAGCGGTAGATTGGCAGAATTTATTAGAGGAGTTGGCAGATTTGGGTAAAAGTGAACGACGAGCATTAGAAAGTTTATTAACTCGACTTTTAGAACATTTACTGAAGTTAACTTACTGGCAATCCCAACGGGATTATAATCAAGCTGGATGGAAAAAAGAAATTCGCAATTTTCGTATTCAGATCAAAAAAATTCTCAAAGATAGTCCCAGTTTAAAGTCCTATTTAAGGGAAATTTTGCCGGAATGTTATCTCGATGCTCGCAATCTGCTTATTGACGAAACCGAATTAGATGCCAGTATTTTCCCCGTGGAAGTGTTAGCTAGTCTAGAGGAGATTCTCGCTGAAAATTGGCTGCCGGATTGGGAAGCTATCAGCAATGATTCTGAAAAGTGCAATTAAGGAGTAAAAAATCATGAATATTACTATCCCAAATCTCTACGATAGCGATTATCAACTTTGGTTAGAGTCCACTATCAACCAATTGCGTCAAGGGGATTTTCAAGCAGTAGATTGGCAGAATTTATTAGAGGAGTTGGCAGATTTGGGTAAAAATAATCGACGAGCATTAGAAAGTTTATTAACTCGACTTTTAGAACATTTACTGAAGTTAACTTACTGGCAATCCCAACGAGATTATAATCAAGCAGCATGGAAAGGGGAAATTAGAACCTTTCGGAAACAAATCAAGAAAATACTGAGAGATAGTCCCAGTCTCAAACCCTATTTATCCGAGATACTTGAGGAATGTTACAGCGATGCCCGGGAGATAATTATTGATATAACCGAATTAGATGCCAGTATTTTCCCCGTGGAAGTGTTAGCTAGTCTAGAGGAGATTCTCGCTGAAAATTGGCTGCCGGATTGGGAAGCTATCGGCAA
>NZ_JASJFE010001036.1:0-2525 GCF_030067735.1 Microcystis sp. M53598_WE2
CTCTTGTTCTGGTGTGGGGTAAAATCGGTAAGAATAGGCTTTTTCCATGTCTCACATTCTAACACATATTTCGTAAATGTGCTAAGATTTAACAGCAAAGCCGCCGTAAAACGGCGGGGTTTCAGACCCAAATTTTCGATGACGATATAAATAGGGTTTGCTGAAAAAGTTTTTCGTGGGGGCAGGGTGTGGGGTTTTACCCATTTTCAGGGAAAAAGTACCTGAATTTTCCCCCCGCTCACTCCCAGGGCCGGTACTTTTGGATTGACAAAAAGTCTAAAAGTCTTATCCAGCAAGGTTTTTAGATTTATTCAGCAAGCCCTAAATAGCAAAAACTATAGACGAATAGCTATGAGCTTTGGTGAAGAATTTGAATTACTGCTGCGGGCGCGCTATCCTCTCATCTATATTACCACCCTAGAAGAGGAACGTCTCGAAAAAGCGATCGCCGATATTGCCAAACAGAGCCATAACCGTGCTGTCTATGTCTGGGATTTTGTGGATGGTTATCAAGATAATCCCAATAATGAGAACTTTGCTCGGCGTAATCCCCTCCAAGCTCTTGAATTCGTCGAAAAGCTGCCGCCTAACATCGCCGCCATCATAATTTTACGCGATTTCCAGCGCTTTTTAGAAGATATTTCCATCGCCAGAAAATTGCGAAATCTGGCCCGTTCTCTGAAATCTCAGCCTAAAAACCTAATTATCGTCGCTCCCGAACTGTCTATCCCCTCGGATCTAACCGAAGTAATCACCGTCGTCGATTTTCCCCTCCCCAGTGGCGAAGAAATTAAACAGGAAATCCAGCGATTAATCGCCGCCACCGGACAACCCGTCAAAGAACCACTCCTCGATGAATTAGTGCTTTCTGCCCAAGGATTATCCCTAGAGAGAATTCGTCGGGTTTTAGCCAAATGTTTAGCCAGTCACGGCAAAATTGAGCCAGAGGACGTGGAATTAATTTTGGCAGAAAAACGCCAATCGATTCGTCAAACCCAGATATTGGACTTTTATCCCGCCACAGAGCAGATTTCTGACATCGGCGGCCTAGATAATCTCAAAGATTGGCTGATTCGTCGCGGTGGTGCTTTTAGTGAACGCGCCCGCGCCTACGGTTTACCCAATCCCCGGGGTTTACTATTGGTGGGAATTCAAGGGACGGGTAAATCCCTGACAGCGAAAGCTATTTCCCATCATTGGCACTTACCCCTACTGCGTCTAGACGTGGGGCGTTTATTTGGCGGATTGGTGGGAGAATCGGAATCGCGTACCCGTCAGATGATTAATCTCGCTGAAGCTTTAGCTCCCTGTGTGCTGTGGATAGACGAAATCGATAAAGCTTTCGCCGGAGCGGAGGGAAAAGGCGACGGGGGAACCACCGGGCGGGTTTTCGGGACTTTTATCACTTGGTTAGCCGAGAAACAATCGCCGGTTTTTGTCGTCGCTACAGCTAATAACATCCAATCTCTGCCCCCGGAAATGTTGCGAAAAGGACGCTTCGATGAGATATTTTTTGTCGGACTACCTAGCCAAAAGTCCCGCGAGGAGATTTTTAGCGTTCATTTAGGGAAAGTTCGGCCCCATAATCTAAAAAGTTATGATATAAAGCGACTAGCCTACGAAACTCCCGATTTTTCGGGGGCAGAAATCGAACAAACCATCGTGGAAGCGATGCACATCGGTTTTAGTCAAAATCGCGACTTTAGCACCGATGATGTGCTTGAGGCCGCTAGTCAGATTATCCCCCTAGCTCGGACTGCCCAAGAACAGATTCAATTTCTACAGGATTGGGCAAAGTCCGGTAAAGCTCGTTTAGCCTCTCGCGATGATCGTTTTAATGTCAATTCTAGCAGTTAATTTAGCACCAATATGAAGCGTTTATCTGGTTTATTGCAATTTATGCTCGGTTTTGTCATGGGAGTGGCGATTTTGGTCGGTGGGGCTACTGCTGTCGCCTATATGCTTCTCTCCGGTATGAATTCTAATCCTCCTAAACCCGTCTTTACCGAGGAGAAAAAAGAGGAAACTAAGGAGGAAAAAACCGCCGTCAAACCTTCTCCCATCCCTACTACTCCCGTCCAAGAACAACCCCAAGCTGAGGTGAAAGAGTCTCCCACAGCTGCACCAGCACCAAAAGCTTCCCCGAAACCCAGTCCCGAAGCAAGAAAAAGAGAAGCCACATCCGAGGGTTATCAAGCGCGGGTGACATGGCAAAGCGGTTTAAGTCTGCGCTCTCAACCTACCAGTGAATCGACTCGTCTCGGCGGTCTGGATTATAATACTAAAGTCAGTGTGGTGGGAACCAGCAGCGATGGCCAATGGCAGCGCATACGTCTGTCCGATGGTCGCGAAGGTTGGATTAAAGCGGGTAATATTTCCAGAGTCCAGTAAATAGGGTTTGCGGCAAAAAGTTTTTCCTGGGGGCAGGGTGTGGGGTGTGGGGTGTGGGGTGTAGGGTTTTACCTTTTCAGGTGGTCAATTACCTAATTTTCAGGGAAAAAGTCCAGGAATTTTCCCCCCGCTCA
>NZ_JASJFE010000191.1:0-7957 GCF_030067735.1 Microcystis sp. M53598_WE2
AAAGTGCCGACCATTGGAGTGATTGGGGGGAAAATTCAGGTACTTTTTCCCTGAAAATTAGGTAGTTGACCACCTGAAAATCGATAAAACCCCACACACCACACCCCCCACCCCACACCCCACACCCTGCCCCCAGGAAAAACTTTTTCAGCAAGCCCTATTTATTGGGGATTTGGTCGGATTTAGCTGGCTGCGGGTACACGGCTGCCGCTAACTCCGGGGACAGGACCACGACGAATGTTGGTTTCCGCTTCGATGGGAACGAATTCAATATGATTGAGGAGGGTAGTAACGAAAGCAAAGAGTAAAAAAGGCAAAGAGAGGACGACGACTAACCCCACGGTAGCGAGGGCGAAAATTTGTCTAGTGCTACTCCAAAGAGCTAGAGTGGAAGCCAGAGTAAGAAAAATAACGATTAACCAAACGATTATTTGTCCGTAAATATCTCCGAAGGTGAGGGTGCAAACCATGCGATAGTTACGAAAATCCTTATCCATAACAGTAAACCCGTAGATAGTCAGTTATTGTTTCAGGGTAAGTCTAGAATCGTCACCTTGGTCAATATTTAAAGGTTTTTATAAACACTTGTTGATAAATCTTTACAATTCTGCGCCGAGCGGGTAGCCAAATCTAGAGATAAGTAGGGAGGCACAATTATTTGTAGGATGGGTTAGCGGTAGCGTAACATAATCGGCCGTTGGGTTTCATGCTTCAACCCAACCTACGTTCATCTTATATTTAATTCCACCCACCTACTTAAGAGCGGTATTGTGTGGTTGCTCTCCTAAGAATTGATAAGAATTGCTAAGAATTAGCAAAAAACTTGCCAAAACTTTGGCGAACGCTCTTTACAATTAAGTTAGAAGGGCAAGGAGGAGCAAGCCTAATGAAAACTTTTGTTGAGCGTTATCGGTCTTGGTTTAATTGGACAACCCTAGCCATGGTTGTTCTTGGTTTCTGGTTAAGTGCCAGTTTCGTCATCGATTTAATCATTATCCCCAGCTTATCCGTAGCTGGCATGATGACACAAAATGGCTTTGCCAGTGCCGGTTACTTGCTATTTGGCATTTTTAACCATCTGGAATTAGTTTGTGCGGCGATTGTGCTGTGTAGCTTTGTTGTCTTCCACCGCTATCATACCTTAATCCATCTCCCCGAACATCGATCGCTTCTATTCGCCGGTGTTCTCTTAGTAATCACCCTAATTTACACCTATTTTCTCACTCCCAATCTGAGCGCTATGGGTTTACTGGCTCCCGTTGCCGCGTCGGGAATGTCGGGAGAAATGATGTCTTTACAGATTGGTTATTGGTTTCTAGAAGTGGTTAAAGGTTTGATAGCTTTTACCCTGTTGCGCTGGTGTTGGCGAGATGCCTTTAAGTTAGCTTAGTTTTTGATTACAAGCGGGGTTCAACCCGCTTTTTTTGGTTCTAGCAATATAATCCGCCTATTTGATTCCTGAACAGAGACGCAGCACAACCATCGAAGCCAAGAATAGAGGTCGTAAATATTTTACATTTCATTTAGGCGCACTAGGGGATTCCATGATTGATAACGAACAGGTTTAATAACTTGCTATCTAAAAATAAATCAGTTACAATTCTGGCCAATTAACTTCGTCTGTGAGGAAAGCTGGAAGTGTTGTTAAAAAAAGCCAAAAGAAACAGCCAGATGAGACAGATATTTTCTGGAGGAATTTTGATCACATCCTGTTTGGGGACAGCCATACTTTGCGATGGGGTGAAGGCCCTTCCTTCCCCCTTAGACATTGACGCTGCTTCTATTCGGGTATCCCAGGAAAAAATTACCATTAATTCCCCCGTAGAATTAGAGAGGACAGAAAGAGTTCTGACAACCAATTCCTTCTCGACAACAGAGGGATTAGCCGATAGTAATCTGCCCTCATCCTCAGAAAATAAACTAGAGAAATCTTCCCGCGATACTTTAGCAACAGAAAAGACCGGGACAATTTCAACCCTAGAAGAATGGAAGGCGAATCTAGGGACAATGCAAGCGAGTCAGCTTTTCCCAGCAGGGGGTAATAACTCGCCAGAAGTCGAAAAATGGCAAGCGCAAGCATCCACCCCAGTTGATACCAATGTTTCCCCCGAATTACAGCGTTTACGTCAAGATTTTCTGATTGAGGAACCGAAAACCCTTTCTGCGAAACTGGCGGAATTTGTGGTTGCCCCTAGTGGCAGTATCTCTACTCCCATCGGTTTTGGAGCGAATTTTGGGCAGATTTTCGGTGGTTTCGCTTTCCAGTCGAGAACCCGTTTTACCAATCAAGCAGATGGCGGGTTAGCCCTAGGGGTCGGTTTAGGAGAACGCCAGAAAATTGTCGGTTTAGATGTAACTCTGGCGATTTTGAGCCTTTTTGGTGATAACGCCGGACGGGGTAGTTTTAGCTTTAAAATTCACCGTTCTCTGCCAGAAGGTTTTGCTGTGGCCCTAGGATTTGAAAACGCCATTCGCTGGGGTGGGACAGATGCCGGTAGCAGTATCTACGGGGTGGTGAGCAAATTTTTTCAGTTCACAGAAACAACGAAAGAACCCTTTAGTCAATTGACGCTCTCCTTGGGTGTTGGTGGTGGTCGTTTTCGCTCGGAAGGAGCCATCGAAGATGGGGTAAATTCCCTCGGTGTCTTTGCTAGTGCGGGTTTACGAATTGTTGAACCGGTCTCGGCCATTGTCGAATGGTCGGGTCAAGATTTAAACGCAGGTATTTCCCTGATTCCCTTCCCGAAAGTCCCCTTGACGGTTAACCTTGCCGGTGCTGATTTAACGGGGAATGCCGGGGACGGCGCTCGCTTCGTCATGAGTATCGGCTACAATTACTTTTTCCCCCGTTAGTCGGTTTTTAGATTGTCTAATTTAGCTTTTTGAATGAGGATTAAGACCATGTTGATGAAATGGTTGACTAATTGGCAAGTTTCCCTAGTGGCGGCGGTTTTGCTGACCAATGCCCTAGTCTCTCCCGTTATGGCGCAAACCGGCAACCAATCCGATGCCACTGGCCCAATTCTTTCCACCGGTGATTTTGCCGGTCAAACTTTCCCCAGCACCACGACGGTAACGGGATTTCAGGGGGGAGAACCGGCTCAAATCGCTGTTAATCAGGCGGCCGCTTCTCTGAATACTCTGTTAGCTGATAATAATTTAACCTCCCTCACGGGTACCCCGATTCCCGCAGCCGTTCAGCAATCGCTACTGAGCATCTTAACAGGGGATGCACAGGCGGGTAATAATATCAATGCTGTCATTGCCGCTCTTTACTCAGCCCCCGGCACAGCGCCTTTAAATGTTATTGAAGACTTATTGGCCAGCTTAGAGAGACTGCTCAAAGATAAGAAGGTAGTTCCAGCTAAATTGCTGGCGGCGGTGCGGGCCTATAATGCGATGATTTTAGCCAGTAACGAAGAGTTTCTCCGCAATCCCCCCGCAGAACTACGAGCAATTCAAGCATTCTTAGCTAAATTGGTGCAACCCACTATTAGCTAACCGCGTTTTCCCTACTGACTTGAAAGAGGGTGTGGGGTGTCGGGTGTGGGGTGTAGGGAAGGAAACCTCTTTCATCTGTGGGGGTGAAAATTTTTTCATCGGGACTGACTTCACCATAGTCTTCTCGGATTAGAGGGCTCTGGTGAAGGCTCTACGGTGGGCGCGGTGGTTGGCTGTGAGGGGGTTAGAGAAGGGGTATTTCCTCCCCCTAAGGATTCTTGGAGCTTGTCTCGCAGTTTTTTGGCGGTATCGGACTTAGGATTAATTTTGAGAGCTTGTTCGTAGGCGGCCAGCGCCTCTTGGGAGCGTTTCCAGTAGGTCAAGACCAGACCTTTCCCATACCAAGCTTGATAGAGTTGAGCATCGAGTTGCAAGGCTTTTTCATAGGCGGCATAGGCGAGGGCTAATTGTCCTAACCGCCACATTGTATTGCCTTGATTAAGCCAGTTTAGGGGATTAGTATCGTTCTTATGGGGAAATTCAAAAGCCTTGTATAATTCATCCCCAATTTCTTGCAAAGATAAGGTATTGGGGGGCGAATTTTCGACATTTATCTGCCCTTGAATGCCAGACTGGGGTGCTAATTTCAAAAAAGTAGTGATGGGAATAGCGAGACTAAAGCCAATTGGCACGGGAACCTTTTCGATTTTTTCGGCTTCATTTTGTCCGTGAACCGCGATGACTCGTCCATTGATATCCAACAATGGACCGCCACTCATGCCCCCATAGGTGACACTGGTATAAACTATCTCATACCCCAACTCCGGAGGAAATATTTTCAGCAAGGGTGTAATGTCCTTGGGTAGCACTTTCCCCAGATTGAACAATCGTTTCCGCTTGCCGATAAATTTCGGGTCGGGCCATCCAGAAGCAAAAATAAATTGTTCGTCAGCTACTTGATAGTTAGCCAAGGTCGCTAACTGATAATTTTGGTCGCTCTGAAACTGCACGAGAGCTAGATCTACTCCGGGTAATTTTTTGATGCTATTGTAATCGAGCGGATATTTCTTACCATCCCAGGTAATAATTTTTAGTTGATCGTAATAGAACTTGCAGGCATCTCTAGCATCTTTACAGATTACATGACTAGCAGTAAGAACAGTATAAACCCTTCCTTCTTTGGCAATAATTGATCCAGAGCCATTAGCAGTAATTTTCCCATTCGCCCCCTCTTCTTCTGAGGGGATTAAAACGGTAATCTTTTCAGCAGTTTTTTCTATCTGCTTAGTTGTTGATGCCTTAGCAATCTGAGGAGAAACCACAAACACCGCTATACTAACTAGGGCGGCGGAAATTTTTAAGAAATTGTTGCTCATTCTGGTTTAAAAATACAGTTGAGTGGAATTTACCAGAGTGGTGTGGGAGCGGGATTCTTTTCTCTTGGGGTTGACGAGGATGGAGAAGGAAAATCTTCCCAGAAAGTGGGTTCTCTATGGGTGGGAAGCGGTGGGGGTGACACTGCGGGCCGTTGCCGACTGGAAGCAGATAAAGAAGATGACCCCGATTGTAAAAAAGTCCCGATAGGAATCGCCCAACTTAATCGACTCATTTGTTCCCACAGTGCTGGTGAAGTCACTGTTCCATCAGCAAAAACGTAGGATTTACCCCAGAGAGGATAAGCATGAATCCCGTTAATACCAATAACTTTACCTTGCCGATTTAGCAGCGGTCCGCCACTCATACCATTTTTAATCTTATTGGTGTAGCCGATTTGGTAGCCTCTCGAAAAGGATTTATCACTCAAAAGCGACAGTTTACCCACGGTGAAGGTAAATCCTTGTTCTGTCGGGCGATCGCCATCGAAGGGAAAGCCAGCGGCGAAAACTTCATCTCCGATAGCGAGATCATCGACATTAGCCAAATCAGCAATAGAATAAACTTGGCTACTGCGAAAAGAAACTAAGCCTAAATCATAATCATTCAAGCGAACTGTTCTGACCAACTCACCCCGATGTATCTTGCCGTCAGGGGTTTGTATTTGCCAACCCCGATAGCGATACCGCCCTAAAACATGGTCATTCGTGAGGACTTTGTAGGAAGAACCCTGCTTTTCAACTAAAATGCCCGAACCCCAGCCTTGCCCTGATAACACCTTAACAGTAATTGCTCTGGCTAACTGACGCAGCTGTTGTTCTGAAAGTTGTTGAGAGCTATGGGCATTGGCCTGGTTAGGTTCCAGAGCAGGAGCATAGCTTTGGACAGCAAGCAAAGGTGTGGACAGTCCCAATAATAAACTGCCCGCACCAGCCAAAATTCTTTTTATCGCCCGACTCACTTGATTACTATGCTCCTATCTATAGAACTAGAAAAGTTTACCAAACAGCGGGCGTTGGGTTTCCTTGCGTCAACCCAACCTACCTTATCTATAGAACTAGAAAAGTTTACCAAACAGAACCGCCTGATGGTTTTTGGGGGGGTTGTTCGGGAGAAGTCTCCGGCAGTGGAGAGGGGGACGAACCGGTGGCAGGATTTGTTTCCACGGGAGCATTTTCTAGGAATTTATTGAAATAGACAATGACAGAATCCGATGAGCTTTCAAACAAAGGATCGGTTCCGGCTCCCTCCCGGAGGTCGAATAGCTGTTGGATTTTCTCGGTTGCGTCTTCCCCTCTCTTGAGGGTAAATAATAGGTTACTGCTATTTGCCCGTTCTCGTCCATGACTAGGGGAATAGATGACCGGCAGACCATTGAGATAGCCAGTGGTAATAATATCAATTCCTCTAGGTCGAGCGTCAAGGGTATTGAATCGTTTAGTTACTTCTAGACACCGTTGCTGGGGAGTGTAACCGGAACCGCTAGAATAACCAGAAACCCAACGAATCACAGGTTTGCGTTCATTAGAGCCGACTTTGACATAGGTTGTGGGAACTCCCACATGGGGGCCTGTCACTGGTAAAAGACACTCGAATCTGGCTTGAGCTTGGCTCGGTGATTGTAAGGTCAAGGCAGGTCCTACACCAATCAGAGCAATAGTCAGAGTTTTTGTCAAAGTTTGTAGTTTCATTGTCCTTATTCTAATCCTGCAAAGGGACTCTACTATACACTTCAAAGGTAGCTGTTATTTCTCCGCAAAACCAACAAAAGCAAAGCTTTTGCAACAATTCTTATTTTTTGGGATTACCCTTTCTTCAAACCACTTTAAGAGAGCAATCAGATGAGTTCGTTTACCCCAAAGCAGACCAAACTTCTAACTTACTGACCACGCGACGAATCACCTCATCGGTAAACTCACTCATGGTCATTTGTCCCCCTAAATCGGGGGTTTTTTTGCCCTCGTGAATAGTTTCAAAGACACTTTCATAAATTGCCCGAGAAGCTTTGCGCGCCTCGCTAGTTTCGATATAACCTAACAAAGCTGCCGAGGCTAAAATCATCGCCATGGGATTAGCAATATTTTTGCCCTCTAAAGCCGGTGCCGTGCCGTGGGGAGCTTCTGCCATAATGGTTTTAACCGCTAGGGTCTCCTCATCAAATCCCAAAACTAAACTTTCGGCCCCGGCAATACTGCCATAGAGTTGCAAGACAAAATCGGATAATAAATCGCCATCGCGATTAAGTGCCGGAATCACCAAAGCTTCGCCGTCGGTTTGTAAAAGTAGGGCAAAAGTTGCATCAATTAACAGGGGTTGATAACGCACTTCCGGATGTCTTTGGGCCGCCGCGTCTAATTCCTCTTTAAACATCCCTTCGTAGGTGGCACTAACGGTGAATTTTGGTCCGCCAAATACCCGCGCCCCGGTTTTTTTGGCCTGTTGAAAGGTAAACTCGGCCACAGCGCGACTGGTAGCCCTAGAAATGCGCGAGGTGCGATAGGCAATTTCATCGCCGGTGGCGGTGGTTTCTCGCCATTCTTTGGCCCCGTAGGCATCATCAACGGCCATGCGGACAATGGCAATGGGAGAATAAACGCCCCCAATCGGACGAATACCGGGGATACGGCGACCGATACGGAGAATTACCTGAGAATTCATTGCTTCTCTTAAAATAGCGTTGGGACTGCCCACATCTCCTTTAATTTCTGGGGTAATAGTGGCAGCTTTGAGAGCTAATCCGGTTTTTAGAGTCGCTTCGGCGGCCTCGTGAACCACTTGATTGTTACTCTGGCGACGCTGGGCTAAACTAAGATCAAAATCGGCAAAGTTAAGCGGTTGACGAATTATCGAGGGTTGCAATACTCTCAGGGCTTCTAGTAATAGTTCTTCTCCAGTTTGGTCGCCGTGCATGACCACAATGGTGGGGATATTTTCCGTCATAATTTTTGAGTTTTAATAAAAATTTTCAAGTATATCTTAATGCTTAATTGGCTGGTTAATCGGCTAAAAAAGATACTTTTTACCTTAATTAATTCTGTAGTTTTATCAATCTTGCAAGTAGCTGGTTATAAGTACCTAGGCAAAATTAATTACATACTCGCCTCCAAAATTGTCCAGCACTTTTTTAACGTAAGCGAGGAGG
>NZ_JASJFE010000914.1:0-1407 GCF_030067735.1 Microcystis sp. M53598_WE2
CGGGGGTTATAAGGGATGTAACCCTTATATAGAAAGGCATTTGGCAATTTTTCTCAATTGTTTTCGATCTAGAACGAACTAATCAATTAAGTCTCTTGCCAGATAAGGATTTAGTCGATTTATGCCCCCCCTATCGAACCATACCAAGTAACGAAGAACCATTTCTTGGGTAATTATTGCCTAACCTACCCGCTCAATAATCTTAACTTTTAATCCGATGAGGGGGGATTTTCTGCGCTTGGCGATCGAGTTTCTGGGGGAGTATCTTCTCCGATAGTTTTTTCTGGGGGCAAATCTTCCTCTGGGGGGGAATTTTCTTCCCTTTGCGATCGAGTTTCTGGGGGAGTATCTTCTCCGATAGTTTCTTCTGGGGGCAAATCTTCCTCGGTAACTTCAATAATCACCGTTTCGCTAACAGCAATAGTTTCGACTTCAACATTGGCGACAGGTTCAGTCGGGGGAATTTCTGGGGGATTTTCGGAAGGGTTGATCTCTTCCGTTGCCAAATCAAAATCATCGAAATCATCGAAATCATCGAAAGTTTCCCCATCATCAATAATTTCTGCGGCTTTTTCCCCAATTTCTGTCACTGATTCTGTAATAGTTTCCCCGATAGCTGCCGCTGTTTCTATAACGGGATCCACCGTTTCTTGAGCTTTTTCCTCAATTTCTGTCACTGATTCTGTAATAGTTTCCCCGATAGCCGCGGCTTTTTCTATAACGGGGTCCACCGTTTCTTTAACCGTTTCTTTAACTTTTGCCGCTACTTTCTCAGCTTTAGCTTTAGTTTTAGGGGATTGAGAGGGAGTAACTTTCCCCAGACGATTGCCTAACCAACCGACAATAGTAAATAATTTAACCGGTTTGTCGGGATAAAAAAGTGCTTGTCTGAGTTTGAGAGTTTGCCAAGCGAAAGCAATAAATAAAATGGCCGCGGCAGCTTGTCCCAGGAGGATAGCGCCTGTAATCCTTCCCGCGCACAACCAGAGGACAAGGGCATAGAATAATCCTACCGCACTCCAGAGAAAATCATCTTGACGGTGGCGATCGGGGGCGATAAAAGCGGTGGTGAGGAGGTACAGACTACTCAATCCCACAACAACCGCTAGGATATAGGGCAACATTTGCGATTCTCCTTTGACATTTCCTTTTTTATTGTGCGTTATTTGGGGTCGATCGAGTCTATTTTTTGATTAATTTTCAAAATTATCGAGTCAGATAGTCTTTACCTGTGTTTATGAATAGCCAGCGTTAATATTAGGAAATTCTGGGTTTATCCTCTTATGCTGGTGCTGATCAGATTAAACAAGCTTTCGGATCAAATGATTAAGTTTTGGTCTTTAACAAGCAAAGAGGAATTAGGAACCCTTGATCAACCCACAGACAAACTGTTATCTTTAGCAATTA
>NZ_JASJFE010001067.1:0-3687 GCF_030067735.1 Microcystis sp. M53598_WE2
GGAGAAACTAAAGAAGTATCCCGGAAGATTTTACAACAGATGGCCAACAGTTGCGATCGACAATTAACTTTAATTGATTCTCTCGTCGAAACCCGACAAAATGATCTTTGGGGAGTTTCCCTAGAACTAAAGCCTTTATCTCTCTACGAAATTGGTCAACAGATCGGTCAGGAATGGGAGTTAAGATTAAAGGAAAATCAAGCAACTTTAATTAATAATTTTTCTCCCGATTTACCCTTAGTTAATGCCGATGCTCACCATCTCTGGCGAGTTTTTGAGAATTTATTAGCCAATGCTCTTAAACACAATCCCCAAGGAATAATTATCACTTTATCCGCTAGACTAGAGGGCAATTATCTCCGGTGTACTATTGCCGATAATGGGGTGGGAATTAGCGAAACCCAGAGAAAAAAATTA
Organism: Microcystis sp. M53598_WE2; assembly: GCF_030067735.1. Classification (NCBI taxonomy): domain Bacteria; kingdom Bacillati; phylum Cyanobacteriota; class Cyanophyceae; order Chroococcales; family Microcystaceae; genus Microcystis; species Microcystis sp. M53598_WE2. The sequence continues at coordinate 418 of NZ_JASJFE010001067.1, forward strand.
TTTGATCGCTATCAAAAAGGCAATAATAATAATAATCAGATTAGTTTAGGACTAGGTTTATATCTATGTCGTCAAATTATCCATGCTCACGGAGGGGAAATTGGCATTATGAATAATGATGAAAAAGGTTCACAATTTTGGTTTACTTTGCCCTACTAAGCTGTTGACTAAGTAGGTAGATGTTAAAAACTTTCAGACACCCCCCTTATCAAGGGGGGATTAAGGGGGGATCTATCTTCAATTTAATTATAACCAGCTACTTATCTACATTACTCGTTAAGACTGTCTATGAGCAGGAAGAGCCAGTTTAAACATTTGTTTTTTTCCGTGACCCTGGAAAGAAAGGGCTAAGATCTATCTAGATCAACTATCTTCACTTGCCATGGCCGCTAATGCCGACTATTCTGCTCATTCCAGCGTTAACTTGCAACAACCTTGGCATACCTATCCGGTGGAAACCACCCTATCTATCCTCGGTAGTTCGGCTGTTAATGGCCTCAATAGGGAGCAAATCGCCCAAAGAATTAAATATTATGGCAAAAATGAACTAAAAGAACGTTCGAGGCGCAGTAATTGGCAAATTCTCCTAGATCAGTTTACCAATATTATGCTCCTCCTCTTAATTGCCGTGGCCATAATTTCCGGGGGACTAGATTTACTGGCATTACAGCGCGGTCATCTGGCTAAAATTGGTGTTCCCTTCAAAGATACGATCGCTATCTTAACAATTGTCATCCTCAATGGTATCCTCGGCTATCTGCAAGAAAGTCGCGCCGAAAAAGCTCTGGCCGCTTTAAAAAAACTTTCCTCTCCCCAAGTTAATGTTATCCGCGAGGGCCAACGCAGAGAAATAGATGCGGTTAATCTCGTCCCCGGGGACATCATGCTGATTGAAGCGGGAACCCAAATCAGCGCCGACGGCCAAATTATCGAAGCTTTTAACCTGCAAATTCGCGAATCGGCCTTGACAGGAGAGGCAAATAGTGTTAATAAATCCGCCTCCATTGACCCCTTAGACAGGGATACTCCCCTTGGCGATCGCTTAAATTTCGTCTTTACCGGAACAGAGGTACTGCAAGGCCGGGCCAAGGTCATCGTTACCAATACGGGAATGACCACGGAATTAGGCAAAATCGCTCAAATGTTAGCAACAGTCGGCAATGAACCCACTCCTCTCCAAAAAAGAATGACTCACTTGGGTAATGTCCTTGTTGCTGGTTCTCTCATTCTAGTGGCCCTGACTATTACCATCGGACTGATCAATGCCGGTTGGTCGGCCCTAGAGGAATTAGTCGAAGTTTCCCTTAGTATGGCAGTAGCCGTCGTTCCCGAAGGATTACCCGCAGTTATCACCCTAACTCTCGCCCTAGGTACCCAACGCATGGTCAAACGTCAGGCCTTGATTCGCAAACTGCCGGCAGTAGAAACCCTTGGTTCCGTTAATGTGATCTGTTCCGACAAAACCGGGACGCTAACGGAAAATAAAATGATTGTACGCGAGATAGAGACAGTTAATCGCAATTTTTTAGTTACTGGGGAAGGATATAGCCCAAAAGGACAATTTTTAGACTCCGAGCAACGGGCGATCGATCCCAAAACCGATCTAGAATTACATCATCTTTTAATTGCCAGTATCCTCTGCAACGATGCCAGTTTAGACCTCGATAACGGTCACGATAGCATTTTAGGCGATCCCACGGAAGGAGCCTTATTAGTTTTAGGGGCGAAAGCGGGCTTAAATTTATCCCTAACCAAGCAAGAGTTCCCTAGAATCGCTGAAATCCCCTTTTCTTCCCAAAGAAAGCGAATGTCGGTCATTTGTCAAGGAGTCAATCCCGTACTATTTACCAAAGGTTCCCCGGAATTAATCCTTGAACAGTGTCTCTCCTATCAATCGGGATTAGAAAGTCTTCCTTTTGGGGATAGGGAAAAAGAAAAAGTCTTAGTCGCTAACAATGCTATGGCTAACAGGGGTTTGCGAGTCTTAGGATTAGCCTACAAAAACCTGATTTATCCGCCAGAATCAACTGAAATCAGCGAAGATGCCCTAATTTGGTTAGGAATGGTCGGTATGATCGACGCAGCGCGACCAGAGGTACAAATCGCCGTGGCTAGGTGTCGAGAAGCGGGAATCCGTCCAATCATGATCACCGGTGATCATCAATTAACCGCTCTAGCGGTGGCTAAAAGTCTTGGTATTGCCCAAGCGGGAGCTTTAGTCATCTCAGGGCGAGAATTAGATAAATTATCACCAATTCAGCTAGAAAACATCATTGACAAAACTAACATCTATGCCCGTGTCTCCCCCGAACATAAATTAACCATTGTCCGCGCCTTGCAAAAAAAGGGTAAATTTGTTGCTATGACCGGAGATGGGGTGAATGATGCTCCGGCCCTGAAACAAGCAGATATCGGCATTGCCATGGGAATCGCTGGCACCGATGTCACCAAAGAGGCTAGTGATATGATTCTCCTTGATGATAATTTTGCCACTATCGTCGCTGCCACGGAAGAAGGGCGAGTGGTTTATAACAATATTCGCAGTTTTATTAAATATATTCTCGGCAGTAATATCGGGGAAGTGATTACTATCGCCGCTTCGCCTCTTTTGGGTTTAGTTACTCCTCTAACTCCCCTACAAATTCTCTGGATGAATTTAGTTACTGATGGTTTACCTGCTTTAGCTTTGGCAGTGGAACCGGCTTCTCCTAATATTATGCGTCGCCCTCCTTTTAGTCCCCAAGAAAGTATTTTTGCTCGCGGTTTGGGTAGTTATATTGTGAGAATTGGGATTATTTTTTCGATTATTAATATCACTCAAATGTTGATCGCTGTGCGCTTGGATCCACTTTTTGGTAATACTGGTTCATGGAAAACTATGGTTTTTACTACTCTCTGTTTAGCTCAAATGGGTCATGCCATTTCCGTGCGATCGAGCGATCATCTTACCATAGAAATGAATCCTTTGACTAATCCCTATCTCTGGGTAGCAGTAACCCTGACGACAATTTTTCAACTGATGTTAATCTATGTTCCTGCCCTGCGGGATTTTTTCGGCACTCAATTTTTAACTAAAGAAGAATTATTAATCTGTTTGGGATTTAGTACCTTATTATTCGTTTGGGTGGAGTTAGAAAAATTATTTACCCGTTGGTATCATCGGCGATAATCAGGGAGTTTTTTTCATTGTTCAGAAAACAGTGAATTGAAAACTCAAATCTGATAACTGATGGTTCTTCGATACTTGGTATGGTTCGATAGGGGGGCATA
>NZ_JASJFE010000837.1:0-8045 GCF_030067735.1 Microcystis sp. M53598_WE2
GATAGATATACATTTCAGTTATCGAACTACTTAATCAGTACATAAGCTAAAAGCAAGCTGTGACTGGGTTATAATTTTTGAAGATGTCTATTGATTTATCGATCGTCCACCATCAGGACAGAAAATATTAAGGATGGGTTTATTTACCCATCCTCGGAATAATTAGGCCGCTATGGCGGTTTTTTCCGATGTTAATGCCTCTTGGCGTTGAAATTCGGCTAATTGTGCCATAATTTCATCCCGAACAATCTGACGGTATTCCAGGAAATGCTCGTTGTGGGCGCAGACAGTGATATAGTGTTCGGCGTTGGCGGGATTATGGCGCAAAATACCGAATAAATTCTGCCAGAATTTCCAGCGAGTGGACCGTTTAAAGCCCTGTCGCCAGATAATTACCGCTAGGGCATAGAGATCGGCCCGGCGAGGCAGTTTAAAGGCTGGTTTCGCTTTAGGTGCCCCTAATTTCAGGAAACAGCGATAGGTGCGATCAAGAAATACCTCCGGATCGTACAATTTCCAGAAGGCTTCAATATATTCCGTGGCAATATCTTCGATCGGCCGGGTGGGAACGAAATTCATCAGGGTACTTTGGTTAATGTCCTGTTTCCCCGTTAATCTTAGTCGTCCTTCTTTTTCCAAGCGAGTCCATAGGGCGGTATTGGGTAAAGCTTGTAACATTCCAAATAGAGCCGTGGGAATGGCCGCTTCTTCGACAAAATTAATAATGCGATCGGCCGCTCCTTTTTTCTCGCCATCAAAACCGATGATAAATCCCGCCATGGGGCGCAATCCGGCTTTAATAATCTTTTCTACCGTCTCGGTTAAGGAACTACGGGTATTTTGGAATTTTTTGGTTAATTGTAAACTTTCTTCGTCGGGGGTTTCAATACCTAAAAAGACCGCATCAAAGTAACAATCGACCATCATTTCCATTAATTCGGGATCGGCGGCTAAATCCACCGATGCTTCCGTGTTAAACCGGAAAGGATACTGGTGTTCTTCTTGCCAAACTTTTAATTCTTTGAGGAGTAATTTAACGTTGCGCTTGTTGCCAATAAAATTATCATCCACCATGAACACGCCCCGGCGCCAACCTAACTCGTAGAGATAATCTAATTCTTTTAATAATTGTGCGGGGGTTTTGGTGCGGGGTTTACGACCGTAGAGAACGATAATATCGCAAAATTCGCACTGGAAGGGACATCCGCGCGAGAATTGTACCGACATGGAATCATAAGCTTCAAAATCGAGCAGATCGTAGCGTGGGATCGGGGTAATTGTCACATCGGGTTTTTCTGTGGTGCGGAAAACACCTTTAGTTTCTCCTCTTGCCAATGCTTCCACAAACATCGGGATGGTGATTTCTCCCTCATCGAGAATCAGAAAATCGGCCTCGGCCACTTCGTGGGGGATAGAAGTGGGATAGGGACCACCCACGGCCACCAGTTTACCCCGTTGCTTGGCTTCGTGAATTTGCTCGATTAAATCTTGACGTTGCACAATCATGCCGGAAAGAATCACTATTTCGGCCCAGTCCCATTCTGCTTCTGTCACTGCCCGAATATTGCGATCAACCAGTTTAAATTCCCATTGCTGCGGTAAAATCGCCGCCACCGTCACCATACCAAGGGGAGGAAGTAAGACTTTGCGATCAACTAATTCCAGAATTTTGTTATAAGACCAGAAAGTCGGCGGAAAAACGGGATAAATCAGTAAGGCGCGCATATTCACTCCTCGCTCGATGGCGATCGATTCTTGACCTTTCGCTTGATTGTAATCTTTTTCGGTCAGGGATGGGAAAACCGTTATTTAGCCCTAGAACTAAGATCAGGCTTGATTTTCGGCCGCCATTGCCCACCCTTGACCCTGCCCCCATAAAAGTTTATGGTCAACATTAATAAAATTTATGTAAACAAATGTTGCATAGTCTGGGAAGTTATGTTACATTTAATATCAAGCACTTGAATCAAATGCAATTTTATTATAGGAAGGCAATTCACCATGGATAAGCAAGAAAACAAACTCGGCTTCACCGCTTTCGCTGAAAACTGGAATGGTCGTTTAGCCATGCTCGGTTTCGTTATTGGCGTAGCTACGGAATACTTAACCCACAAAGGTATCCTTGCTCAATTAGGCTTAATGTAATTTCAGCCTCGATTGCTGTGCATCTACAATCGTCTTGAATAAATTATCAAAAAAGGGAGGAGCATCGCTCTTTCCCTTTTTTAGTTGCAGGTTGGGGATGGGGGAGTGGGGTGATAGGGAAGTGGGGTGTGGGGTGTGGGGTGTAGGGTGTAGGGTAGTTGATGTACTGGAAAATCTCTCAAGTAACCTTGTTTGAGAATACTTGTCGGCAATTCCTGTCTATGGTTAATTAAGAAAAATAAACTGTAGCGAAATATACTGTTTTTTCATGTTCTAATGGGGATAGATAGGGGGAAAAAAATCATGTCGAAATCACTCTTTACCGATGCCAGCAGTCGCCTAGAACGCGCCCTTAAGTATGTCTCCATTTCCGATGATGCGATCGAGCGGTTAAAATATCCCAAAGCTAGTCTCAGCGTCTCCATACCCGTCCGGATGGACAACGGCACTCTGAGAATCTTCCAAGGCTACCGCGTCCGCTACGATGACACCCGCGGCCCCGGCAAAGGAGGGGTGCGCTATCATCCCAACGTCAGCATTGATGAGGTGCAGTCCCTAGCCTTTTGGATGACCTTTAAATGCGCCCTGCTGGATTTGCCCTTTGGTGGGGCTAAGGGCGGCATTACCCTCAATCCGAAAGAATTGTCAAAAGCCGAGTTAGAACGCCTTAGCCGGGGCTATATCGAGGGTATAGCCGACTTTATTGGTCCCGATGTCGATATTCTTGCCCCCGATGTCTATACCAACGAGATGATCATGGGTTGGATGATGGACCAGTACAGCATCATTCAGCGTAAAATTAGTCCAGCGGTGGTGACGGGGAAACCTTTAACCATGGGAGGCAGTCGTGGCCGCGATACGGCGACAGGAACGGGAGCTTTTCATGTTATTCATTCTCTTTTGCCGAAATTAGACAAAAAACCCGCTAATACTACCGTAGCCGTTCAGGGATTCGGTAACGCCGGGGCCGTAGTGGCGGATCTCCTCGCCAAAGCCGGTTATCAAGTGGTGGCGGTAAGTGATTCCCAGGGCGGCATTTATCGGGAAAAAGGCCTAGATATTGCCAGCATTCGTGAGTATAAACAGGAACATCGCGGAATTACTGCTATTTACTGTGAGGGTACTGTGTGTAATATCGTCGAACACGAAGCGATTAGTAATGAAGAATTATTAGCCCTAGATGTGGATGTTTTGATTCCGGCTGCCCTAGAAAACCAAATTACCGCCGAAAATGCCGATCGCGTGCGGGCAAAATATATCTTTGAAGTGGCCAACGGTCCGACTACCTCAGAAGCCGATCGCATTTTAGACTCAAAAGGGATTCTCGTTTTCCCCGATATTTTGGTTAACGCCGGTGGGGTAACGGTGAGTTATTTTGAATGGGTGCAAAATCGCAGCGGTCTTTATTGGCGATTAAACGAGATCAATGAGCGCTTAAAAGAAAGAATGGTGACAGAAGCGGAAAAAGTCTGGTCTTTCGCCCAGGAGTTCGATATATCTCTGCGTAACGCCGCCTACGCCCAGGCCATTGCTCGTCTCGGAGAAGCCCTAGATGCCAAGGGAACCCGCGATTATTATCAAAATAAGACGAGAGCTTAAGGTCGTCAGTCGTCGGTCGTCGGTCGTCAGGAAATAAATAGGGTGATAGGGTTTTGGGGTGATAGGGTGATGAGACAGCTTCCCCACCCCCCAATTCATAATTCATAATTCATAATTCCCTAAATATTGGAGAGCATGATGCCAGTTCAATTATCATTGCCCTTGTATCATCAACTTTCTCAACCAGAGGTGATTGAATACTTGACCAGCGATGGGTCAGCGGGCTTATCAGCAGAAGAAGTGGCCAGTCGCTACGAAAAATATGGCCCGAATGAACTGCGATTTAAGCCGGGGAAACCAGCTTGGTTGAGGTTTTTGCAGCAATTTCATCAGCCACTACTCTATATTCTCTTGCTTGCGGGTACTATTAAGGCATTTTTAGGGTCTTGGACGAATGCCTCGGTGATTTGGGGAGTTACCCTGATCAATGCCATTATTGGCTATGTGCAGGAAGCTAAGGCGGAAGGTGCGATCGCTTCCCTAGCCAAGGCCGTAACCACAGAAGCGACCGTGTTGCGAGAGGGACAAACCCTGCGGATTCCATCTCAGGATTTGGTGCCAGGAGATATCGTTTTATTGGCATCGGGGGATAAAGTGCCGGCGGACTTGAGGCTGCTGAAAGTCCGCAATTTGCAGGTGGATGAGTCTGCCTTGGCCGGGGAATCCTTGCCCGGGTCAAAAGCGATCGAACCCTTACCCGGGGATACGCCCCTAGCAGAAAGGACAAACATGGCCTACGCAGGGAGTTTTGTTACCTTTGGACAGGGCAAAGGGATTGTTGTCTCTACGGCCAATGCCACCGAAGTGGGGCAGATTTCCCAGTCGATGGAAAGCCGAGTCAGCCTTAGCACACCCCTGACCCGTAAATTTGCCCAATTTAGCCGCACCCTACTCTACGCAATTTTGACCCTAGCAACCTTGACCTTTGCCATCGGGTTAGGACGGGGGAAATCTTGGATCGATATGTTTGAAGCTGCCGTTGCCCTGGCAGTGAGTGCGATTCCAGAAGGGCTGCCGGCAGTGGTAACGATTACCTTGGCCATTGGGGTCAACCGCATGGCCCGTCGTCATGCGATTATTCGTAAACTGCCCGCAGTGGAAGCATTGGGGAGTGCGACCGTCATTTGTTCTGACAAAACCGGAACCCTGACCGAAAATCAAATGACTGTACAGTCCATTTATACTGAAGGGCAATATTACGCCGTTAGTGGTGGTGGCTATAGTCCCAAGGGCGAAATTAGTCTGATCACCGATGGCAACCCTGGCAGCCCGTTTGCAGAGGAATTACCCCCGGCCCTAGGGGATTGTCTGGTAGCTGGTTTGCTTTGTAATGACTCCGGGCTAAAACAAACGGGAGAAGATTGGTCAGTGGTGGGGGATCCTACGGAAGGGGCGCTGATTGCGGCCGCTGCCAAAGCAGGTCTCAGTCAATTGGGGCTATTGTCTTTAACCCCACGATTGGATGCAATTCCCTTTGAATCTGAGTACCAATACATGGCAACCCTGCATGATGGCATACCTCGCCTGATCTATGTCAAGGGATCGGTTGAGTCGCTAATGCGTCGTTGTTCCCAGATGATCGATCGCTATGGTCAGATGACCGCGCTTAACGCCCAACAGATCGAGCAAGCGGTAGAAACGATGGCAGAGCAGGGTTTACGGGTGCTTGCCTTCGCCAAAAAAGCAGCCGCTTCTCATCAGCATTCTATCGACCATGAGGATATCGAAACAGGCTTGGTGTTTCTAGGATTACAGGGCATGATTGACCCGCCTCGTCCAGAGGCGATCGCTGCTGTTCATGCCTGTCAAACTGCTGGGATTCGCGTCAAGATGATTACTGGTGATCATCTTGTCACGGCGCGGGCGATCGCGGAACGGATGGGCATTAAAACGGCAGCACAAGTCTTAGCATTTGAGGGAAAACAATTAGCGCAAATGGATAATCATCAACTGGCCCAAGCGGTTGAAGATGGATCGGTATTTGCCAGGGTTGCCCCTACCCAAAAACTGCAACTGGTGGAAGTACTCCAGTCTCAAGGAGAAATCGTGGCGATGACGGGCGATGGTGTTAATGATGCGCCGGCTCTCAAGCAGGCCGATATCGGCATTGCCATGGGGAAAGGAGGAACGGAAGTCGCCCGGGAATCTGCTGATATGCTCCTCACTGATGATAACTTTGCCTCGATCAAGGCTGCTGTCGAAGAAGGACGCACCGTTTATCAAAATTTACGCAAAGCGATATCTTTTCTCTTACCTGTCAATGGTGGCGAATCGATGACCATTCTGATCAGTACTTTACTGGCGCGAGATTTACCGATCCTCTCCCTACAAGTACTCTGGTTGAACATGATCAACTCGGTCACGATGACTGTTCCCCTGGCCTTTGAAGCAAAATCCCCCGGCATTATGCAGTCACCACCACGCAATCCCAATGAACCTTTGATCACCAAAAAACTATTGCGCCGAATTTTGGCTGTTTCATTGTTTAACTGGATTCTGATTTTTGGTATGTTTGAGTGGGCTAAATCGACCACAGGAGATATTGCCGTTGCCCGCACAATGGCAATTCAATCCCTTGTGGCAGCACGGGTTATCTATCTGCTCAGTATCAGCCAATTAGGGATGAGCCTAGTTAACTACCTGCGTCGTCAGTCAACCTCGATTACTAATGCACCGATCCTAATTTTGGGGATTGTGGCTGCTGTTGCCCTACAAATTTTGTTTAGCCAATGGGGGGTGATGAACAGTCTGTTTGCAACGGCGACCCTAACCGGTCATCAATGGCTAATCTGTTTGTTGCCGATGCCGCTCATGGTACTTTGGGCAATTTTTGCCAATGTTATCGATCCTCCTCATTGTCATGGAAAATAACTAATCGTGAATTCTTGACCGCAGCTACCAAGACTGGCGGTTTTTATTCCCCTAATTGCCAGGTTATCTCTTCACCCGCTCGTAACGGCACCAGTCCGGATTCGGGAAAGGGCAATTCATCGGGAATGCGCCAAGGGCTTTTGGTTAAGGTGATTTGTTCGGTATTTCGGGGGAGTTGATAAAAATCTGGACCGTGAAAGCTGGCGAACCCTTCCAGTTGCTCAATTGCATCGACACTCTCAAAAGCTTCTGCGTACAACTCTAGGGCGTGCAGAGCCGAATAACAACCCGCGCAGCCACAGGAACTTTCTTTGCTGTAGCGAGAATGGGGCGCGCTATCGGTCCCCAGAAAAAACTTGGGATTCCCCGATGTGGCCGCTTGCAAAAGTGCCAAACGATGATCCTCTCGTTTCAAAATCGGCAGGCAATAAAAATGGGGACGAATGCCACCGGTAAAGAGAATGTTTCGGCTAAACAATAAATGTTGGGGCGTAATTGTGGCGGCGACGTTGTTGTTAGCAGATAGAACAAACTTGACCGCATCGGCAGTGGTAATGTGTTCAAACACGACGCGCAGTTTCGGAAATCTCGTTATCAGTGGGAGCAAGTGCTTCTCAATGAACACTTTCTCTCGATCGAACACATCAATATCACCATCGGTGACTTCTCCGTGCAGTAGTAGCGGCATATCTACCTGCTCCATCGCTGCCAAAACGCCATCGCACCTACGAAGGTCCGTCACCCCCAAGTCGGAATTAGTTGTCGCACCGGCCGGGTAGTATTTCACCGCTTTGACAAACTGGGAGGCTTTCGCCGCCACGATTTCTTCGGGACTGGTATTATCGGTGAGATAGAGGGTCATCAGTGGCTCGAACTGTTGACCCTCTGGAACTGCTGCCAGAATGCGCTCGCGATAGGAGGCAGCATCAGCCACTGAGCGCACTGGGGGCTTTAAATTCGGCATGATAATGGCACGGGCAAACTGACGCACCGTATGGGGTAGAACCGCTTTCATTGCCGCACCATCGCGGAGATGAAGGTGCCAGTCGTCGGGTCGAGTCATTGTGAGTCTTCGCATTGTTTAATCATACTACGGTTAGGGTTCCCACCTCACCCAAGATAACGGAGGCAGGGGGCAGGAGGCAGGAGGCAACCCTACCCCCTTGCCCCCCCGATGTCGGGGGGGTTGGGGGGGGAAATTCAGCTAATCTAAGGATAGGCAGTTTAAATGCGTCTTAAGTAGGGAGGCAAAATTATTTGTAGGATGGGTTAGCGGTAGCGTAACCCATGCAGGCGTTGGGTTTCATGCTTCAACCCAACCTACGTTCATCTTATATTTAATTCCACCCACCCACTTAGCTTAGTTTTAGTTGATTGGAAAGAACCTTTGATTTTAGCGGCGAAATTAATTTGACGGTGACGATAATTCC
>NZ_JASJFE010001029.1:0-2285 GCF_030067735.1 Microcystis sp. M53598_WE2
GATGAATTGTCTGCTGAGAATTTCCGTCATACCAAGCGTAATCTCCTAACTGATTAGCATCATCACCGAAATAAAAGCGAGTAGTAGTCCCCGCACGACAAGCATATTCCCATTCCGCTTCTGTCGGTAGGCGATAGGTTTTCCCGGTTATTTGACTCAATTTCTGACAAAAGGCTTGAGCATCATCCCAACTAACATTTTCTACCGGATTTTGCGGATTGTTTTTAAAAAAATAATTGTTTTTAAAAAAAGAGGGATTGGTTCCCATTACCGCTTGATATTGTGCCTGAGTAATTGGATATTTACCGATCGCAAAACTGTTTACTTGAACTAGGTGTTGAGGCTTTTCTTCATCATTAAAAGCATCGGGATCGCTGTCAGGAGATCCCATGAGAAATTTACCTGCTGGTAAGCCTACCATCTCCAGTGTTATTCCCTTGGATATTTTTTCGGTAAATAGAGTTAGCTTTGCTGGGGGAGGTGGTGGCGAAGAGGGCGGTGGTGGCGCTACTTTAGGTGACGGTGTAGATGTCACAGTAGCGATACTGTTCCCCGGAAAAATATCAAGATTTAAATCACTAAATCGCTCACACCAATAACACTTTCCGTAACTGCGGTTGTAGTAATGATTATCAATTTTGCCACAGCGTATAACCTCTTTTAGTGCAGCTTCCAAAGTACCACGCCATTCCTTAGCCGTCGGTCGTCTGTGGGGGAATTTATGTCCCTCATTAAAACAGCGCAAAAATAAGGCGTGTAAGTCGGGATGTAAAATATTTAATGGGATTGTTGTATTACTAGGTACAAGCAATTTATCACCAGAAAAAGGCCATAGTCCCCGTCGAATTAGTTCCGACTGTTCCAGGGAATCCCCTCCTCCTTGCCACAATCCCCGAAACGGCGGCCCGCCAAATAATAGATAATAAATAACAACTCCTAATCGAAAGCGATCATGCACTTCTGTTTGATCTACATCTGCTATATTCACTCCGATTAATTCCGCCGGTGTAAATCCTTCTGAGCCAACTAAACACCGATATATTTTACCGCTATAGGGATCTGATACTTGAAATGAATCTGTATCAATAATCGTAGGCAACGCCCGATTATTCACTAAGATATTTGCTAGCTTGATGTCTCCCAAAACATAACCTTTAAGGTGAATTGCTTGGATAATAGCGGCTATATTCCGCGCTACTACATGAAGAAAATACCAATTAGTTTCTAACTTGTATTTTCTTCTCATTATGGGCGTACAAAGCTTTAATAATGTTTCTGAACCCACCACTTCTGGCATTAAAAAACCAACGACTTTTCCCTGTTTATCTTCCAAGATAGAATAGGGCCAAGCGAAGGAAATATGGTTAAGATGAGCATTAGGATCACTGGGACGATTTCTCACCATTAACTGTAATTTATCAACCCTTTCATTATGGGGATTGTGGTAGATTTTCGCTAAGTACCCATTAAAGTTAGTGTGCCATACTTTCGCTTCGCCACTGTCGGCCATTTCTTGCGTCAGGGTAATCAAGCGATTCTGTAGTTGACAGCGATAAGTTAAAGACATCAAAAAATCTCCGAGTATTTGTGCTGTTCAGTCCCATCGTAGGTTGGGTTGAACAATAGTGAAACCCAACATTTTTTAATAATTGAGTTGGGTTTCGTTCCTCAACCCAACCTACAGATTACTTTTGATAGATTTTTTGCTCACGATTGTTTGAGGTAGATGTAATCAAATCAGGTTCATTGTTTTTTACTGCTGCTGCTGTTCCATCACTTCCCGCAAAATGTAGTTAATTTGTGTCTCATATCCTTTCCCTTGAGCTTTTAACCATTCTAAGATATCTTGATCTAGTTGGATGGTTAATTGCTGCTTTGATGTCGAAAAAGATACTGTTTCTTGGGTAAAGAATTCATCACCTAACGGCGGAATATCAGAATAATCGATATTCTCATCCGTCATCGCATCAATTCTCTTCAAGTCGCTTTTGATAGATTTTTTGCTCACGATTGTTTTACCTGGGAACGCTATGATCCAGAAACCCGGTTTCTTAAACCCCTCAGCCTTAGTCCCATCGTAGGTTGGGTTGAACGATAGTGAAACCCAACACTTTTTAATAATTGAGTTGGGTTTCGTTCCTCAACCCAACCTACAGATTACTTTTGATAGATTTTTTGCTCACGATTGTTTTACCTAGGAACGCTATGATCCAGAAACCCGGTTTCTTAAACCCCTCAGCCTTAGTCCCATCGTAGGTTGGGTTGAACGATAGTGAAACCCAACA
>NZ_JASJFE010000735.1:0-1570 GCF_030067735.1 Microcystis sp. M53598_WE2
ATATAAGGGTTACATCCCTTATAACCCCCGTCCATTGCATAACAAAAACCGAAGAACCAAATTTTTCACCCCCACAGATGAAAGAGGTTTCCTTCCCTACACCCCACACCCCACACCCTCTTTCAAGTCAGGAGATAGATAGGAGTTGAGAAAATTATCTTCGCTTAACAATGATCAAAACTTTTCTTCTGGGTGCGTTACATTGGGCTAACACACCCGAATAATATTCTTAAGCTAACTAAAAAACTTGGCTTTATCTTTAACTAATTTTGTCCCGATTCCGGCGGCAATGACCTCAGAGAGAATGCTAATTAAACGATAGATAGCAACGGTGATAAGTACGTTAGCGGCGGGAAAGTTTTCTGTGTCTAAAAGTGCGATCACTGTAGCTTCAAAAACTCCTAATCCTCCCGGCGCTCCGGGGACAACTAAACCCAATAACCAAGCAAAACTAAAGGTTCCTAAGAGGGGTAAAATCTGAGCGGGGGTAATCATTTTTAACACCATCCAAGCTAAAATAAAACCCGCACCGCGCCACAATAAAAATCCAGTTTCACCCAAGAGAGGGACGAGAGGATATTTAGTTAGATAAACAGGTTTTTGAGCAATCTTTTTCTTTTGGCTAAGGATTTTCAGAGGATAATTTAAAAATTTGGGATGAATGCTGATTAAAATTAATCCTAAAACTAATATCTGTATCCCTAGACTTGAGCTAGATTTCATCCAACCTAAACCACTACCAATAACTGCTATGGCTAAGGCTGCACACACCAGCAATAAAAGTTCTAATAAAACGCTTAAACTAGCGGTTCCCCAATCACTTCCTGCTTTATTAATTGCCACAATGCGAGCATAAAAGTGGCCGATATTACCGGGTAGATATTTTCCTAAATTGGTAATCATATAGATGCCAATTCCTGTGGAGGTTTTAATCGGTTGTTGATAGCTTTTGAGTATCCATGTCCACACCCATCCTGCCCAAATTTGAGCGATAACGGTGGTTACAAGTGCCAAGAAAAGAAATAACCAACCATGATTTTCAATTCTAACTGAGGTGACGTTATCCCAGTTATTTTTAAGGTTACTGAGAACAAAAAATAAGGTTCCCCCAATAATCAGCCAACGTAGAAACTTTTTCAGCATTTCATTTTTTCCTTTATTCATTTTCTGGGGGGAACCAATCGAGATCAAGAAGATTTTCTAAACTGTAGGGACATTCCCCAGGAAAACTAACTTGATTATCGGTTTTTTCTCTAACATAATTTAAAGCTTTCTGGTAAATACGAGGTAATTCTTGAGTGAGATAATTGCGGAGATTAGTAGTTAAATAAGTGTCGATCTGGTTTTTGAAATTGACGATTTCTGAACGCCAATGACTACGATTATATTCTCTTTCACTTGTCCAAAATTGTAATAATAAACAATCTCTAATAATTTGCTCTAATAAACTGGCAACACGAAACTTTTTTTCGTTTCCCAAGTCTTCTAATTCCTCGATTAAGTTTTCTAAGTCTAAAGCGTCAAATCTCTTCGCTTTTAAGAGTTCGATAGTTTCTTCCAACCAGAGGGA
>NZ_JASJFE010000839.1:0-1881 GCF_030067735.1 Microcystis sp. M53598_WE2
AAACCCAACAAAAAGATTCAGACGGATTTAGGGGTTGGGTGTTGGGTTTCGCTTTCCTTGAGAATTGAGAGGTTTTCTTTAACATATTTATTCGCTCAACCCAACCTACGAAACTTACCCCCCTAATTGTTGTAAAATCTGCATCACCTTTTCATAAGCAGCCATATTATTCTGTTGGAGGAATAATATAGCTGCTTGTTGTAGATCAATTTTTGCTTTTTCGGGTTGTCCTAATATGGCATATAAACCACCACGACCTAAGTAAGCCTTAGCATCATTAGGATTAATGTCAATAGCTTGGTTGTAGTCAGAGAGGGCTAATTCGTATTTCTGCTGGTTATAGTAAACACCCCCCCGATTGCTGTAAAGTATAGCAAAATTAGGATTAATTTCAATGGCTTTGTCGTAGTCAGCTAAAGCTAAATCGTATTTCTGCAAGTCATAGTAAAGATTCCCACGATTGTTATAAGCATTAGCATGATTAGGATTAAGTTCAATAGCTTTGTTGTAGTCATCTAATGCTAATTCGTATTTTTGTTGGCGACGGTAAAGAATCCCTCGATTGACATACCAAGCAGCACGGGGAGCGAGATCAATTGCCTGAGTAATCGCCGCTAATCCCTCATCATAGCGTTTTAATTCACTTAATACTGCCCATTTCTCATTATAGTAATTGGGGTTATTGGGAACCAGAGAAATCGCCTGATTAATCACCGTTAATGCTTGCTCATAATTTTCTCTGGCTTCTCTTTCTGTACCTGCAATTTTTGAGAAGTCACCTAAAAAGCGATAAACTACACTTTGCCGTTGTAAAATACTACTGTGAAACTTCTTTAAATTTTCCCGTTTAGGTAAGGTATTAATCGCTTGTTGCAAAGCTTCTATAGCTGGTTGATGTTCGCGTAATTCAAATAACGCTAATCCCTTACCATACCAGGCTAAATAGACATTATCGGGGTCATTTTGCTTAATCGCTTCATCAAAGGCTTTAATTGCTTCCTGATCCCTTGCTAACCGCCATAATTGTCCCCCCCTTTGTATCCAAATATCCGCCTTCGCATTGGTATTAGGGACAATAACACCAGTAATCGCTTGAATAATTTCTTGTTGTTGTTGCGGACTAACTTGGGGTTGAGCAGTGGTTAATAATTGCGGTTTTACCTTCAATCTTTC
The DNA here is from genome assembly GCF_030067735.1 of Microcystis sp. M53598_WE2. Lineage (NCBI taxonomy): Bacteria > Bacillati > Cyanobacteriota > Cyanophyceae > Chroococcales > Microcystaceae > Microcystis > Microcystis sp. M53598_WE2. The sequence continues at coordinate 1,174 of NZ_JASJFE010000839.1, forward strand.
TTGCAATCCGATAAAAGTGCTAATGGGAATCCCTAAACTAAACCCTAACTGAATTTTCTCTACCCCTATTTTCTCTAACCCTGCTGTTTCCGAACTTCCATGAATCCCTATTACTCTCCCCTGGGAGTCTAAGACTGCACCGCCACTCATGCCCCCAAATGTGATGCTGGTATAAACTAATTCATAGCCTCCGGTTAAAGAAGCAACACTTTGTAATGTTCCCCCTTGTTGAGTGCTTAAAGGACTTTGGCGGGTTTGTAGTAATCCCTGTTCTTTATCGTGAATTCTACCGCCACTAAACAACCATTTCGAGGGATTTTGTCCAATTTTGGGGAAGCCTGCCGCAAAAACAAAATCACCGCTATTTGGGTTATAATTCGCTATTTCCGCAACGGGATAATTGTCCAGGCTTTCAAACTGAAAGACTGCTAAATCTACCCCTTCCTGCCGGATGATGGTGCTTTTCTCGATGTTTCGAGTTTTGCCGTCGCTGGTGACGACGGTGTAGGTGTGATCGGCACATCTGGTGGTGCCTTTGATTTTTTCGCAGAAGACGTGATCGGCGGTTAAAACCGTGTAAATATTCCCTTCTTTAGCGATAATGACACCGCTACCGTTTCCACCGCTCGTACTATCGATCCGGACGGTGAAACCCTTCGCTTTCGTTTCTAATTCGGCGATATAGTCAGTAGGGGCGGTGGTTTCTAT
>NZ_JASJFE010000993.1:0-8378 GCF_030067735.1 Microcystis sp. M53598_WE2
TTCAAGGGGTGACAAGGCGACTAAAAGGCTTGCTGGATAAGGCGCATAGCCGTTAGACCCCTAGAAAAATCGGGGTGTTTTCCTGGCTTGAGGCGGATCAAAGAAAAGGCGAGTTCCGAGTACGCGTCCATCGACTCGATCCAGAAGCTCCCATAAGTACCTATCCAAAAATCGCTATGTCTTTCCGGACCGCGTTTCGCTTCTTTGGAGCGACAAATATAATCGCGAGTTCCCGATTTCTTGAGATTTTGACCACGGGTTGTATTCAAAGAGTAAGCGATAGCGATTAATAAAATTAAGGCGAGAAAGCGAGGCTCGCTCACTTTCGTTTTTTCAAGATTATATCCTCCCGTTTTACAATCTTTGAACATCGCTTCAATCCCGAATCGAGATTTATATAACTTGAGAGTTATCTCTAAAGATTCTAGGTTGGTCAATAAATACCAAGGCTCTTTAGACCCTTTAGTTCGATAACCTCTTTTCCAATAAGTTGCTAGGTTGAACCCCTCGATCTCATGGCTTTTCGTGTGGGTCACTCCCCGAAAGAAGTTTCGCTCGCCCCGGTTCGGTTCTAACTCGGAAAGGGCTTGATAGTTTTCTCCATCTTTCAATCGCGTGTAGGTACTTTTCTTTTGACGGAAGATAAAAGCTACACCTCTGTCGTCAAGCCACTTCCCTAATTGCGCTGACTGAAATTCACGGTCTCCCATTACGACGAGCGGATAGGGTTTCAACAACCCTAAGACTGGCTTGAGGAATTTTTTCTGTTCCCCGAGAGCGCTACTTCCTTTTTTATTCAGTAACACCCAATATACGGGCAAAGCTCTCCGACCACAAATCACACTGGCGACGAATAAATTTCTCCCCTTCCAATCGGTTCTATCTATGACGACTAATAATCTTCCCGCGTGTTTCAGTTTTTTGAGCCTTCTTCTTTGCTCTCGATTTTTATTTTTTCCGCTAAATTCTAGCTTGACGATCTGTTTGATCAAAGGAAACCACAAGAGTTTCACGTTTAGTTGCGGGAGCTTAAGAAATCTCTGCAAATTCCGTCTTCTACTTTCAAAGGTTATCGGTTGCGGGAAAAGAGCGGCCAGTTTCTCTAGTTGGACTATCCGATGACTTTGTAAGAGCAGGATTAGGAGCTGTAAGGTCAAATAGCTCGCCTCGCTAAGGTTCGCCTGTAAACAAGCCTGATAGAATGAAGGTAACATTTTAAAATTTTGAGTGGTTGTCCTAACCACTCTATTTCTTTAGGGGGTCGTTTGGCTAGACCCCCCGCTCTATCTAGCTTGTAGCCCCTCTGTCACCCCTTGAAAAACGTAGGAGGTGGTTTGATAGATGGGAACGGCGCGGGCGTTGGTTCCGGGGGCAGGTTCCTGGCCGGCGTGTACTTGCAGCGTCTCGAAACGGTAACGGTCAGACATGGGCGCTCAGGGACGAAAATAAAGGATAAATTCCTCGATTTGTGCGATCGAGGAAAAAGGGTGATTAAATTACCTCATTAGGGGATGGAATGGGTACAGTAGGCTTATTCGCTTACTGTATTTTTCTATCATAGCCATTTCTGCCTTCTGCCTGCCAGTCAATTTATCGAGATATCCTGTATACAGAATATCTTTTATGCCGAAACTAGATTGTGTTAAGGTAATTGCTACAAAAGAAAGTACCAGCTAGACTGGTGGAATGAGAATGTACCATTTAGACCCAAGGAAATTTTGTTATAATTGCTTCTGGATAACCCCGATTCCTTTCTTGGATAAATAAATGCTTTTTTGTCCAACTTTCTGACTAAAACTAACGAGATAATCGTTTTAATTCATAATTTCTAAAACATTTAATTAGCGACTATAATAACTATAAATAGACCAGTATTTCCCGATATTTTGCCAGCCAGAAGGGAGAGAAATAACGAGACTAAATCTGACTTTATCGAAAAAATACAGGACAAGTTTACTTTTATTTTATAGATAAAATTATCAAGAATTACCTGATTTGTAATCCCATCCCATAAACTATCTCTATTACCAATTAAAATGCTCAAAATTCGCCTTTTTGCCAGACCAAGCAATCTCTTTTTTTTGTTATTAATCTTGGCGATTATTTTTAATCCCTTCGTGATTGTCAATGCGGGAGAAAGAGGGGTTTTAATGGTTTTTGGTCAAGTACAGGATAAAATACTTAATGAGGGTATTCACGGGATTATTCCCGTTGTTAACACGGTGAAAAAACTAAGTGTGAGAATTCAAAAACAACAGATAGCGGCCGAAGCTTCCTCCAAAGACCTACAGGAAGTATTCACAGATGTGGCCATGAATTGGCATATTTTAGCATCAGAAGTTAATACTATTTTTCAACAAATTGGCGATGAAGCGGCTGTCATTGAACGAGTGATCGATCCAGCAGTGGAGGAAATTCTCAAGGCAGTTATGGCTAAATATACCGCCGAAGAATTAATTACTAAACGGGAGGAGGTGAAAGGGGAAGTAGATATTCGTTTGAGCGAAAGACTGAAAAATTATCATATCGGTGTCGATGATATTTCTTTGGTTCATGTCAACTTTTCCGATCGCTTTACCGATGCGGTGGAAGCCAAACAAATTGCCGAACAGGAGGCCAAAAAAGCCGGTTTTATGGTGTTGAAAGCCTTGAAAGAATCGGAAGTAAAAATCAATCTGGCTAAGGGAGAGGCGGCAGCTCATCGCATTCTCCAAGATTCCTTAAGTCCAGAAGTTTTACAGAACAAAGCGATCGAAAGATGGGACGGTAAACTTCCCCTATTTATGGATGATAATCTGCTTAAGTCCCTTGAATTGGCTAAAGATAAGCGAAAAACTAAATGATAAAAACAATTTATTAAAACCATAAGAAAGAATACTTGATTTTATTGAAGTTCACTGCGAGGAACTCCTCTATGCTATTTAAATCCCGAAAGACAAAGCAGAAATTTAACCCCGATTACTGGCGAGATCATTCGGCCAACGAACGCACCTATCTGTCTTGGATGCGTGCCTCGATCGCTTTGATGGGTTTTGGTCTGGTCATTTTGCGTTTACGAACAGTATCTTCGTCATCTCTAGGACTGGGTTGGTTGTTGGGTTTTGTCTTCGCTATGGTGGGATTATTAACCGTTGTCATCGCCACGCGCCGATATTTTCTCATCCGGCGAGCGATCGATAGTAATAGCTACGAACCTGCTCAAGTCTGGATTATTTGCTTTAGTATAGCGATCGCTTGTCTAGGGTCGGGAATTCTCTATTTTGTCGCCACCAGTCCCGATAGCGGTGGAGTAGAAAGCATCGGTTTCGATTAAAACCCCATCCTCGGACGGAGCGGGATGGGGAGAAAATTGCTCGATACAGGCGGTAAAATCCAGATAACTACTTAGAATTACCCATTTTCCGACCTTTCCCAGGAAGGGGCGAAAGGTGGACAAATCAAAGGACAGGCGCGCCAATGACTGTGGACAGCGACTCCCAAGCGTTGACAATAGCCGTTTCCTCTCCCCTGAAACTTATAAAACCGACAATAACGACAGGTGGAGGAACAACTGACAACTTTGGGGAGAGGATTTCCCTTGGTTTCGATCGCTGTTAGTTTTGGGGATAGGGTGGAAATGGTGTCTAGCAAGGAAGTCTCCAAGGCTAACGGGGTTCACTAGCGACTCTTACCGTACCTAGTCCCAAATTATGTCACAGTCGCCCATCCTCCCGGAGTATAACGGTTGACACGCTCCTAAAAAATTGAGAAAATCCCTTGCTGCCAGAACTATTCCACCACAACACGCCTAGAAAAGCCCCAACTTAAGGAGGCCGCCACCATCATTAATACCATCCACTCTGGCGGCAAATAGGTTGGTTGATAAGCTTTTAATAACAATCTTCCCCCTACCGCTAAAACCGTCAGATAGGCCGCATCTTGTAGGTAAACAAACTCAGCTAACCACCTGACAAATAAACCGGTCAAAAATCGTAGGGCTAACATTCCCAAAATACCACCAGTCAGAAGAATCCAGAATCGATCGGCCAGGGCGATCGCTGTTGTCACACTATCGAGGGAAAAAGCCAGATCCGTAAAAGCAATCAGAACAATAACACGGCCAAAAGATTCTATGGCGAGATTAGTGGCAAAATTTTGGTCTTCTATTTCTATATCTAAAAATTTCTGGCAAAAATGCTTACCCGCTAACCAGATCAGATAAATAGCACCCAGTACCTCCACCTGCCAGAATTTAACTGTCCAACTGGCACTGACTAACATGGCAACTCTTAACACAAATGCCCCGGCCAATCCCCAGTTTAAAGCCTGGCGTTGTTGTCTGGGGTCGGGAAGTTCTCGCACCAAAGCGGCCAGGGCGACGGCATTATCGGCCGATAGAATGGTTTCTAAGACTGCCAGGGTGAGAATAGTGCCGCAAGTGGTTAGAGAGAGATTTTCAGCTATATCGAGAATTTGAGGGGACATATAATTATATTTTTACTCCTATGACGTTGTAGATGCGTCTTGGTATTTCCTGCTAGGATTCTTGACTATTTTTTTGTCGGTATAAATCTAAGGTCAAGTTCTTGAGCTTGCGATCGATGGCGAGATTGCTGACCACACTCTCCTTGATCAGGATTTTGGCCGGACACTATCATCTTAGGTACGGGACAAGCATAAAAGCAAATATTCTTAATTGTCGTTTTAATAAATAAAAGTGATGAAAGGGCGAGGGGGTTTCCCAGCTTTGCATAAAGGGAATTTATGGATTTGAAAACAAAGAATATTTGTTTTTATTAAAGCCATTGCCTAGAGTGAAAACAGAGACTCAAAAAGATCACTCAAGGAGATCAAAAACGATGAAACCGAAGCTACTGACAGCCTTCTGTCTATTGCTAATCACAGTTTTTTCTTGCTTCCACCCTGCCATCGCTAGGGCCGTTACCCCCACTGGCGGCGCACCGGCAAAAATTACTCTGGTCGAGCCGGCTGCCGCCGATAATCTGCAAAAACTACAGGAAACTAACGCCTGTGTCGGTTGTGACTTTAACGGAATTAGCCTCAAAGATTTAAACTTGTCCTCGGCCAATCTAGAAGGAGCAAACCTCAGTCAAGCGGATCTAGAAAGAACTAACCTACAGGGTGCTAATCTCAAAGGGACTGACCTCCGGGGAGCCGACCTCGGCAAAACTCTCCTAGCGGGAGCCGATTTAAGCAAGGCCAATCTCTTAGGTGCAGATTTAGAAAAAGCTAACCTGCAAGGAGCAAACTTAACCAACGCCAATCTGCAAAAAGCTGACTTAGAGAAGGCCAATCTCACTAATGCTCGGTTAGACGGTGCTAACCTGCAAGATGCGGACGGTGAAGGGGCGATCGGTGTCGATCCCAATCTATTCTAAAAAAAGTTTTTATGGCAGAATCAAGTTTTAGCGGTTTTCAAGGAGAGCAATATCTATGGAAATTACTCCTTTTTCTCAGCGATCGCTAGATGGGGAGGGAGCGGAAATGCTGCTAGACTTTAAAAAAGCCCATCAGCAAGATTTAAAGGCAATTGCCGAGATTTTGGCAAGAATTAGTCACCAATCACCAGAAAAGGTAGAAATTCTCTTGGAGACAATGCTAAAACAACTGATAGAGCCAAAAACACCTTTCTACGAGACGGCAACATCGACGGAACGAGCGCAAGCTTTTCGGGATTGGGCAAGTAGTCACGATCGAGGCAGCGCACTTTTATCCGACTATGCCGTAAGTCGCGATAGTATCTATGACGATGAGTGCCTGTGACTTTTTTAGTTGATACTAATGTCTTATTGCGAAGTGCGGAACCTGATCACACCATGTATGGCGATGCTGTGGGTGCGACAAGTCTATTATTGGGACAAGGAGAAAAACTCTATATCGCACCACAGAATTTAATCGAGTTTTGGAACGTTTACACCCGTCCAATTAATAGAAATGGTTTAGGACGCACAGTGGCCGCAGCCAAGGCTGAAATCGATCGCCTAAAGTCACTTTTTCCCATTATTGACGATCTGCCCGCTATTTATCCCGAATGGGAACGCTTAGTCTTCACCTATTCAGTCAAGGGTGTGCAGGTACATGATGCGAAGCTAGTAGCAGCCATGTGCGTTCATGACCTTACACATATTCTGACCTTTAATGTTGACGATTTTAGCCGTTACCCGGAAATAATCGCCGTTCATCCTGCGACCGTCAGGTGCTAACAATAAGGGTGACTTTTAAGCAAAAACGCGAGCATCCCGAGGACGAACATAAACTTGCTCCCCGACTTGGAGGTGCAGTTGATCCAGTTGTTCTCGATTCAGATGGGCAATCAGGAGAGAGCGATCGGGTAGAATTAATTCCACATCGATGGCCCAACCCAGATGGATAATGCGCTCGACTTTTGCCGCAATACTAGACCCATTGGGAAAAGAGAGAATTTCTAGGTCGTGGGGACGAATGAAAATCTTGACTCCGTTAGTACCCCCTCCGAGCTGCTCGAATAGTGCAGCCGAGGTCGGTGGTAAAACATTCACCCGGCCGATAAAACTCATCACAAAAGCAGAGGCAGGATGATCGTACACCTGATCGGGAGTTCCCACCTGTTCGATTTTACCCTCATTGAAAATTACGATCTCGTCGGCCACTTCCATGGCTTCCTCCTGGTCGTGGGTGACAAAAACACTGGTGACATGAACCTCCTCGTGTAACTGTCGCAACCAAACTCGTAGCTCTTTTCTAACTTTGGCATCCAAGGCCCCAAAAGGCTCATCTAATAATAATACTTCCGGTTCCACCGCTAAGGCCCGGGCTAGGGCAACCCGTTGACGTTGACCCCCGGATAGTTGGGCCGGATAGCGATCGCCTAATCCCTGCAATTGAATTAAACTCAAGAGATTGTCCACTCGTTTTTGAATGTAGTCCGGGGCAGCTTTGCGAATCTTTAAACCGAAAGCGATATTCTGACGCACCGTCAGGTGTTTAAAAAGCGCATAATGCTGAAAAACAAAGCCAATATTCCTTTTTCTGACATTTAAATGGGTTGTGTCTTTGCCGTTGATGATAATTTTGCCTGTGTCGGGAGGTTCTAATCCTGCGATCGCTCTCAGGAGAGTGGTTTTTCCTGAACCGGACGGCCCCAGCAGTGCCACCAGACGATTCGATTTGATCTCTAGGTTGATGTTGTCTAAAGCAGTAAAGGTGCCGAATTTTTTCGATACTCGCTCGATGATGATGCTCACGGTAATCCTCTGGCAAAAAAATGTATAGGGTTTGACCGTATTTTAACCATGATTCAATCGCAATCGTATTAAAATACACTTACATTTTACAAGATAGCAAGAAAATTAAGTTTCGATTCGGAGATTACTGGTTGTAAACAGAGACTAAAAAGATTGAACAGCGATAAAAGCTTACTATTACTCTTTTTTGCTCTTTTAGTCGGTTCTAAAGGCTTAATTAACTAATTTTGTCCCTTAACCACCAGAAACACACCGGAGAAAAGAGACAACTGAGGCAAAAATGGACTATTCTTTATTGACAATATTTAGCTTTTTTATCGGAATTGTCGTGGGATTAACGGGAATTGGCGGTTCATCCTTGATTACACCCCTATTAATCTTTGTATTTCAGGTTCCCGCTACCACCGCAGTGGGTTCCGATGTGGTAGCGGCCGGGTTGATGAAAGTGGTCGGCACTGTTCGTCACTGGCAACAGCAAACGATCGAGTTAGAAGTGGTAAAATGGCTAGTAATTGGCAGTGTACCCGGTTCTCTGTTAGGATTAGTCGGTTTTCGCTATTTTCAGCAGAATAGCTCCCTCAATCTCGATCAATGGCTGCCCCATATCATCGGTCTTGTCTTGATGATCGTGACTGTCCTAGCGGCCCTAGAACTACTAATCTCCTTATTTTTTCCCGATTTGTCCCCTTGGTCCTGGCCAAAATTAGATTTAACCACTCGATCGGGTCAGATAAAAACAACGATATTAGGGGCAGTTTTAGGCTATTTGGTCGGTTTAACCAGTATTTCCAGTGGTTCCTTATTTGCATTGGTCTTGATGACCTTTTTTCAGCTTGATTCTCGCAAATTAGTCGGTACAGATCTATCGCAAGCTTCCATCCTCTTAACCTGTACTTCCATCGGTCATCTGGGATTAGGAACAGTAGATTGGAATCTGGTACTTCCTATCTGGTTGGGTGGAATACCGGGGGTAGTAGTGGGAGCAAGATTATCGGAATATTTCCCCAAAAATGCCCTAAAAATACTGCTTTATACTATTCTAGTCACGGTCAGTTGGCGCTTACTCCAACCCACCTAACCCCCATAGTTCACTCGAAGGTCATCGGAAATTTTGGGTCTGAAACCCCGCCGTTCTAGGTTGGCTTTACGTTAGAA
>NZ_JASJFE010000056.1:0-3149 GCF_030067735.1 Microcystis sp. M53598_WE2
TAACCCAAAATTTCGGTAAAGCTAAATAATCAGAACCTTGAGCTACTTGGTGATAGAGTTGATTAAAATTTAATTTCTTGTGTTCAACCAAGAAATATTGGCGATAGTGGTAATTAGCTAGATTGAAGAGATTTTTTGACAAAAAAGCAGCTCGGTCAATTTCTGACCAGCAAGGATGGCATTTGGTGATGATATGGCGTTCAACTAGCTTCCTGTCTTGATTGCAGCTGATAACCCTCTCAAAATCTATCTCCTTTAAAACCTACTTCTTTTAACCATCTAGCTAGATGGAGTCAGAAGGTTTAAGGAAATTTGAGGAGATTTAGAGAGAATTTTCGTTTCTGTATTTACCCCCACACCCTACCCCCACAAAAAACTTTTTGCCGCAAACCCTATCCAGACTACAGTTTTTATCAATCCCCTCGTCAACTATTTTCGCAACCGGCAAGAAATCCACTCCTCCCAAGCAGCAGTAAAAGAAACCTCCTACTACGGCACTCTCGAAACTCTCCTCAACGAAAATGGTCGTGCCGGTGAACGGTTTACTGTTCGCAATTCCACCGCAAAAGTAGTTATCGAAGAGGCCGGGGATCACCTCTGTCAATACACATAGGTTTGTCGATTGACCTTCATCGCTGGATTTCTTTCCTTCCCACTCCGGTCGATGCTTTTTACTACTCCCCTTCTTCTTAGTTGTAAGATATCTACATCTATCAGCCACTTATCTATAGTTTTGTAACGGCAATTTTTGCTAAAAATCAATAAGTGTAAACTTTAATCACAAGGTCGATCGAGTCCTGACAAACGTGTTATCTTAAAAACATAAGGCATAAAGGAAGCGACTCAACTTCCTTCCAGGCAAAAAGACCTAGAGCCTGTGCCACCTGCTCTAGCTCAACGCAACAGCTAAATCGGACGCAGATTCTCAAAGTTTGTAAAGTAAAGTATGGTTTCGCCTCTGTTGCTCGATATAGGACAGATGGAGTGAGCCGTAATCAGCACCTGAGTCGGTAAACTGAGGAATCTTGATAGTTGACAGATAGACTGTTGTGGGTTCTGTAAACCTCTATTGTATTGAGTCCGTTAATTTTTTAGGAGTCCATATCGTTTGTACAAGATGAAGCCCGCCTCCCTAGGCGGGCCTATTGTGTTTTTAGAAAACCGCCACGAGATATTCCTGTAATTGCAATTGATAACCTGCCTGTAGCTGACAGGGATAATCAAGGGAAAACTCAGGTAAAGCTAATAGAGAACTTTTTTGACAACTAACTAACGCCACATCGAAGCGACAGCTTAAATCAGACCATTGGGGATAAAAGGCGAGAAATATCTGGGCAGCTTGGTAAATTTTCCCTTGTTTACGGTCATTGATCGCTAATTTGCCCCCTAAATCCCAATTGCCAGCACTGCGGGTTTTCACCTCGACGAAAGCGAGAGTCGCCTGAGATTTAGACAAGACGATTAAATCGATTTCACCGCCAGCACTACGCCAACGACGCTGGAGGATATGCCATTGCTGTAATTGCAACCAATCCGCCACCAAATTTTCGCCCAATTCCCCCACGGTTGTCATATTCAGTTATCAGTGATCAGTTATCAGTGGTCAGGGAACAGGGAACAGGGAACAGGGAACAACGCCGATTTATTGTCCTGTCTTCTGACTCCGAACTCCTGACTACTGGCTACTGTCTCCTGTCTCCTAACCAAGCAGGACAATTTTCGATTTTTACAAGAGGTTTATTACAAAAGTCCTTCTAGACGACGACGGATGCTGTCTAACTCCGCATCGGGAATCTCGGAAAACTCCTCCTCGGCGGGGGGGACTTCCTCTTTTTGCCAATCCAACTCTGAGGCATTGCTTTCGGGGGGAATTACTAACATACCCGCTTCAATCATTTCCGCTTGATAGCCGGCGCCGCGACAAAATTCTGCCACTTCCTCCGAATCAATTTTCTCTACCGTGGGAGTCGGAAAATCCTGTGCCTCTAACAGCAGAGCATAACGGGTGGCATCATCTTCCGATTCAAACATCAACACCTTATTGATAGCTCCCATTTGAATGGTGTGGATACCTTCGTTTTCTGTGCCTGCGTTAAAAAGTAGTACAAATACACGCATAATTACTATTAGCGATCGATAAGCGGTGGTCGTCTATACTCATTTTACCCCCCTTCTCGATCGCTAATCTTCAGCAATTTTAGTTTCTAGTCAACCACTTTTGACCGTTAAGCCGTTGCAGGGTGTAAAACAACAGTAAATCAAGACTAACTTTCCTTTCATCGATCATAAATGATTCAAGTGTACTAGGTTGAGCACCGCCCTCAGCTTGAGAAAAAGCTTTTTTACCATTGATGTTTTCTTCCAAAAAATAAATGCTAAATTGACGCATTCCCTCGAGCCAATTGCCAGTTAACTGCCAACAGGGAGAGCTAGAAAAGCCCTGCACGGGAATTTTATCCTGTTTAAAGGACAGCTTTATATCAGTTATACCGAGCTTTTGCAAAGCTGCCGCCAGTGCGGGCTGAAAATGCTGCTCAATAAATTCAGCGAAGGGTTTTTCCTCGACGGTAGGCTCCTTGGGTTTTTTAGCAGCCGCAGGTTGAGCCGGTTTTGCTGCTTCTGCTGCCGGAGTTGCGGGGGTGGTGGTTTCTTCTGCCATAGGAATTAATCAGGAATGGGTAGGTAGCTACAATTATATTTTCTCCCGGGTTATCAGCTATCAGTTTTTTTAGCTATCAGCTTTGATTTACCCGATTAATTAGCGATTTTTTTAGTGACGGCGTTTCTCATAAAGATGAAGTATAACCGGACAGGGCATCGTCTCGGAGTCTCCCCAAAACAAAAACCTCCTACCAGCGACCGGCGGTTTGATGAGCTTATTTTACCGTGAATGACTATGTTTGACTATATTTTTATTTAAACTTGACAATACTTCCGCAGATTTGCTCCAGTCTTAGAGCTTATTTATCAAGTAAACATTAAAATAAATGTAGGGCGATCATTCCTCGATCACCCTAGTTTTTCTGACAAGGATTTCTTATTGTCCGCAGTCATAATAGCTTATGCCACTTAGTGCCGTTCTATAGTTACTCCAATTAGGACGACACCAATCGTTAAGAGGGACGACAAATGAGCCTCTTTTATATTCA